>NZ_JAHBDI010000009.1:0-131628 GCF_019956275.1 Pseudomonas sp. GL-RE-26 | reverse complement strand
CCCGCAGCCCCGATCATCAGCATCTCCGACAGCGAATTGCTGGGGGTGCAAAGCCAGCTCAACAGCCTCAAGCAGCAGGTTTCCCTGGCCACCAATTACACCCAACTGGAAAGCTCACAGGGCCAGGTGCAAGTACTGATTCAGGAGATTGAACGCCTGTCCACATCGCTGCTGCCTGGACAGGCGCAATTGCAGGCGCAACTCAACGTGCTGGGGCCAGTGCCGCTTGACGAGAACGCACAGGTGACGACTGCCATTACCTCCCAACGAGATGCCCTCGGCGAGCAAAAAGACAAGATCGACAGTCAACTCAAAACCCTGGCCGCGCTTAAAATAAGTGCCGCCGAGCTGATCACCCAGATTGCCAGCATTCGGCGCAGCCTGCTGGAAGCGGAAGTGACCCAGCAGACCAGCAGCATCCTGAGCCCGAGTTTCTGGTCGCCATTGTTCGCGCTTCCGATTGAGGACCGTCAACGTTTCAGCGCCCTCATCGAGCAACTCAAGGCCACGCACCGGGCCGCCTGGCAACCCGGACAACGCGGGATCACGGCCGCCCTGCTCTTGCTGGCCCTGGTCATTTGGACCGTAGGTCGAAACCTCGCCGGCCGGGGCCTAGCGTGGCTGTGCTTTCATCGAATGCCAGCAGGCCGGCTGCGGCGCAGCTCCCTTGCGCTGGCGTCGGTGATGGCGACGCTGCTGACTGCCGGCATCGCCCTGCAATTGCTGCATTTTGCCGGGACCCGGCAACTGCCCTACCCCCCCCTGCTGGACGACCTGGCGCAGTATCTGGAGAAGCTGGCCTATACCTGCGTACTGATCACCGGGCTGAGTCGCGCGTTGTTGTCCACCAAACATCCTTCATGGCGCCTGCCCGATATTGCCGATCCGGTAGCGCTGGCGATGGAGCCTTATCCGCAGTTGCTGGCCAGCCTGCTGCTGGTGCTGGTAACCCTGGTACAGATGAGCAATGTCACCGGCATGAGCGCCGAAGTGGTGTTGTTCGGTCGGGGCATCGTGGCATTGGTCGCGGCACTGGTGATCGGTGCGCTGTTGTTGCGTGTCAGCAAGACGCGCAGAGACCTGATCGTTGCCGGCGAAGCCCCCGAAGGCGTCACCACCTTCGCCGGTCTGATTTACACCTTCACCGGCGTTGCCGTGGTGGTGTCACTGTTCGCCCTGTTGATCGGCTACGTGACGATGGCCCGGTTCATCACCTATGAAATGGTCTGGATATTCATCATCTGCGCCGGTTTCTACCTGCTCACACAGGTCTACCAGGACACCTGCGACTACGTTTTTTCGCCCCGGCAACCCACCGGCAAAGTAATCAAACAACTGCTGGGCATCGGCAATCCACGCCTGGAGCAGATCTGCACCGTCATGTCCGGGGCTGGCCGCGCCATCCTGATGCTGATCGGCGTCATTGCCCTGTTTGTCGGCGGCGTGGGGACGACGCTCGGGCAACTGGTCACCGGCACCGTGGCCGTACTCGGCGGCGAAGGGCTGCGCAAACTCAACATCGTCCCGGACAACCTGCTCAATGCCGTCCTCGCCCTGGTGATCGGCATCTACCTGATTCGCTCCTTTCGACGCTGGCTGGATAACGAGTTCCTGCCCAAAACCGAGATGGACCCGGGCATGTGCGCCTCGCTCAGCACCCTGTTTGCCAACATCGGTTACGCGTCCGTGGTGCTGCTCACGCTGTCGTCGCTGGGGATCAAGTGGACCAACCTGGCGTGGATCGTCAGTGCATTGTCAGTGGGTATCGGCTTTGGCCTTCAGGAGATCGTGAAGAATTTCATCTCCGGCCTGATCCTGCTCACCGAGCGTCCGGTGAAGGTCGGCGACCTGATCAGCATCAGCGGCGTCGAAGGCGATATACGACGGATCAACGTGCGGGCCACGGAAATACAACTGGCCGACCGCTCGATCATGATCGTGCCCAACTCCCACCTGATTTCGCAGAACCTGCGCAACGTCACCCTCGGCGGCAGCGCCCAGGGCGTGGTGATACTCGAACTGATGTTCCCGCTGGATATCGATCCGGAGCTGGTGCAAAACCTGCTGATGGACGCCTACACCGAGCATGAATCCATTCTGGATAAACCAGTACCGTTTTTGCGCTTCAGTCAGCTGAAACCGGAAGGCATCACATTGACCATCACCGGTTATGTCGGCAGCCCACGCACGGTCGGCGCGATCAAAAGCGAGCTGCTCTTCGAGATTCTCAAACGGCTGGGTGCCGCTGGAATTGTACTGGCGAAACCGCCTGCCGCGTGATGCTCAATCACACGGCAGGCGGTCGCTGGATCAATGGGCGATGCACACCGACTTGAGCTCGGTGTAAGCCTCGATCACCGCTCGGCCAAACTCGCGGCCTATGCCCGATTGCTTGACGCCACCGAACGGCATCGCCGGGTCGAGCAGCACGTGGGCGTTGACCCAGACCGTACCGGCTTCGATGCGCGGCACCAGGTTCATGGCTTTGCCCAGGTCGTTGGTCCACAGGCTGGCGGCCAGGCCGTAGCGGTTGTCGTTGGCCAGTTCGATCACGGCGTCTTCGTCGTCGAACGGCATCACGCCCAGCACCGGACCGAACACTTCTTCGCGGGCCACGGCCATGCTGTGGTCGATGTCCGCCAGAATGGTTGGCTGCACGAAGAAGCCGTCGCCTTGCAGCAACTCGCCGCCAGTCACCACCCGTGCACCTTGCTGGCGGGCCAGTTCGATGTGCTTGAGCACGCTTTGTTGTTGCTTGCGCGACACCAGCGGGTTGATGGCCGCGTCGCAATTCATGCCAGCGCCAATCGGCATCGAGGAGACGACGGCGGCCAGGGCTTCGACGAATTGGTCGTGGATCGAACGGTGCACGTAGAAGCGCGAAGCCGCGGCGCAGACCTGGCCGTTGTTCAGCAAGCCACCGAGGATCGCGCCTTGCACGGCTTTTTCGATGTCGGCATCGGCGAGCACGATCATCGGATTTTTGCCGCCCAGTTCCAGGGAGAAGCGCGTCATGTTTTCCATGCACGCCACGCCGACGCTCTTGCCCACGGCGGTGGAACCGGTGAACGACACTTTGCTCACCAGAGGATGCGAGGTCAACACGCCGCCAACGGAGGCGCCGCCACCGGTGACCACGTTGAATACTCCGGCCGGGATGCCGGCTTCCAGCGCCAATTCAGCCAGGCGCATGGCAGTCAGCGGGGTTTCCATGGCTGGCTTGATGATCACCGTGCAACCGGTGGCCAGGGCCGGCATCAGCTTCCAGGCGGCGATCAGCAGCGGAAAGTTCCACGGCACGATACCGACCACCACGCCCACCGGCTCGCGTTTGGTGAACGCGGTGAACTTGGCGCCCGGTGGCAGCGGGATCGACACATCGAAGGTCTGGCCTTCGATCTTGGTCGCCCAGCCGGACATGTAGCGCATGAATTCCACGGTGGCGTTGAGGTCCAGCGCGCGGGCCATGTTGATCGACTTGCCCTGGCTCAGGGTTTCCAACTGGGCCAGTTCTTCGGCGTGTTCTTCGACCACGCGGGTGAAGTTCAACAGGATGCGTTCACGGTCCGCCGGGCGCAGGCTCGACCACACGCCGGACTTGAACGCCTTGTGGGACGACTGCACGGCGCGCTCGACGAGTTCCAGCGGCGCATCCAGGGTTTCGCACAGGGTTTGCCCGGTGGCCGGGTTGACCACGGCGTTGCTGTCGCCCTCGGCAAGCACCCACTGGCCATCGATGAAGCAGCCGTGGCGACGTTCGAGGAATGCAGCAACCTGGGGCAGGATTTCAACGTTGCTCATAATTCACCTTTCATTCAGACGAGTTGTTCAGGCGCCAATCCGGCCTGATCAGTGTTGTTCTTTGAGGAAGCACGCGACCGACTGGCGGTCGTCGGCGGAAGCCAGGCCCATGTAGGGCATGTAGGTGCCCGGCACGAAGGCCTGAGGCTGGGTGATCAGTTGCGTGATGTTCTCGGCCAGCCAGTCGACGTCTTTGTCGCGCATCGCCTGGGAGTAGCTGAAACCCGCCAGCGAGCCGGATTTTCGCCCATACACACCAAACAGGTTCGGCCCCATCATGCCGGTGGTGCCCTTGGTCACCGCGTGGCAGACGCTGCACTCGGTGGCAAACACCTCGCCACCACGGCGCGTGTCCGGGGCGCACTCGGCGGCGGACACCACCTGGACCAGGGTGAAGGACAGCAAACCGATCACGGGCAAACGCAGCGAAGTGAACATAGGAAAACGACCTTGAAAATCCACGCGTTCGCCAGCAAGCGAACGCCAACACTAAAAATGCCGAAGCAACGGTGCTTCGGCAGGTTGGTAGGGATTGTCGGTGGTCGCCGGCACGCAGGTTTTGCCCTGCGTGCCAGTTGTATTGGCCGGGCTGCCAAACCGGGCAATCTGGCATGCACAACCAACTAATTGGCAAACAGGGAAAAGGGCAAACAATAGCCTCGCCTTAGTATCCGGACAGACCGCAAACCTGCGCTCAAGAACAAGAACGGATGCCACACCATGCTCAAGTCCCCCTTGCTTCGTCTCTCGACGCTCGCGCTGATGATCAGTGCCGGCAATGCCGGTGCCTATGAACTCTACGCCGATGACGACAGCCACCTGAACGCTACCCTCGAAGCCGTATTCGGCATTTTCCACAGCCAGGAAAACTACGCCCTGTCCGGTCGCCTGAATGAAGGCAGCTCATCGTGGCGCGAGGGCTACATCAAATACGGCTTGAGCTTCGATCAAGGCCTGGGCGGTGTGGGCACCGCGTACGGCGCGGGGAACATGCTCAGTTCCGGCACCTGGGGCGACGGCGATACCGCCGGTTTCACCGACGGTTCGGAACGCACCACCAAGTTCGAAGACGCCTACCTCGGCTGGCGTTCGGCCGATCTGTTTGGCGCACTGGGCAAGGATGGTGTCGACCTGTCTTTCGGCCGCCAGAACATCGTGGTTGGCGACGGTTTCCTGATCGACGGTGACGCGCTGAACATGGGTAAAGGCCTGGCCGACGGCCAATTCAACCGTGGCGGCGCCTACTACCTGGCAGCACGCAAGGCCTTCGACGAAACGGCCGTATTGCGTCTGGGCGGCAAGGAAGGCTGGCGCAGCGACCTGATGTGGCTCAAATCCGACAACCGCGCCCAGGCCAAGACCGAAATGTACGTCGGCACCCTTGAGCACGTGGCCGAGGCCGGTACGGTCGGCCTGACCTACATCAAGACCACCGATATCGATGAACAGTACGCCTCGCCGATCCAGCTCGAACGCGACGGCATGAAGACCTACAGCCTGCGTGCGGCGGGCAACGCCGGGGTGAAAAACCTGTTCCTGTCCGGTGAATACGCCAAGCAGGACAAGCCTCACACCTCCAGCGAAGACGCCTGGTACCTGGAAGCCGGCTGGACCTTCTCCGACGCGGTCTGGACACCTAGCGCCAGCTACCGCTACAGCCGCTTCTCGGAAGGCTACGACCCCCTGTTCTACGGTTTCAGCCGTGGCTACGGCACCTGGTTCCAGGGTGAAGTGGCGGGCAACTACGCCGGGCCGTTCAACAGCAACTCGCGCATCCAGAACGTCACGCTGAAAGTCTCGCCGCTGGAAAACCTCAACGTCGGCGCGATGTACTTCAACTACGACACCATCGACCGCAACCTGGGCAACACCGATGGCCACGAAGTCGACCTGTACGCCGAATGGCACGTCAACGACCACCTGACCGTGATGCCGTTGGTGGGCATCTACCAACCGGACAAGAGCGCCGAAGACGGTGGTACCCAACTGGGTAACAACGATAAGAACGTCTACGCCCAGGTGGTGTTCGCCACCGGTTTCTAATCTCGGCCGCGGGCAACGGCGCTGTCGTTGCCCACGTGGAAGTTGAATCAGTTGGTGGGGAGCTTTCGTATCTGAGATTTGCCGTGCCTGATACACCACCTTCGCGAGCAAGCTCCCACACTGGATTTTTGCCATACACAAATCTTGCGTTCACCAAAGATCCCTGTGGGAGCGGGCTTGCCCGCAAAGAGGCCATCACATCCAGCATCAATGCTGACTGACACTCCGCCATCGCGAGCAGGCTCGCTCCCACAGAGATCTACGCCAGCCCACATAAATCTGGCACCCACAACCAACCACATGGCATGCGCGCAAACATGTCGCCGCGCACCCCGGGCGTAGTATCGAAGCCGACCTCGGAGCAATACCCGCTCCAGGGTGCCCTGCAATGCAACGCTGAACCCCCTCCATTTCTCACTAACAACAATAAATCGACCTTCGGGTCGCGGGAGATTTCTGTGCTCAAGAAAAGTGCGCTGGGCTGGCCAAAGATTGCCGGCCTCGGAATTGCGTTGGTGGTGGCCGGGCAGTTTTCCGGCTGGAACTTCGGGCTGGCGGCCGGTGGCTGGCTGAACATGTTGATCGCCATGTTGTTGATGGCCCTGCTCTGCGGCGGCCTGGCGTTGTGCGTGGCGGAGCTGTCCACCGCGCTGCCCAGCGCTGGAGGCGTGTTCGTCTATGCGCAAAGTGCCTTCGGGCCGTTCGTGGGTTATCTGGTCGGCGTGGCTTGCGCACTGGCGCTGACCATCGGTACCGGCGCGGCCGCGACCTTTATCTGCGCCTACACCGAATCGATTTTCGGCCTCGGTGGCTGGCCGGTGAAGATCGCCCTGTTCGCGGTGATCATCGGCATCCACATGCGCGGTGTCGGTGAGGCCATGGGCCTGACGTTCATTGCCGGCGTGATCGCCGTGGTCGCCCTGCTCACGTTTGGCGTGGCCATGGCGCCCCATGTCGAACTGGCCAATTTGCTGACATTGCCGGCCAACGTCGCGACACCGGTCAGCCTCGGCGGCATCTTCGCCTGTGTGCCGTTCGCGATCTGGCTGTTCATCACCGTCGAGCAAACCGGTTCGGCAGCCGAGGAAGCGCACAACCCCGGCCGCACAATGCCCCGGGGCATTCTCGCAGCCATCGGTACCCTGCTGGTGACGGCGCTGGTGGTGCTGGTATGCGCACCGGGTGCCGGTGGTGTCGAGCTGGTGGGTTCGGCGGGTGATCCGCTGTACGCAGCGATGTCCAGCAACAGCGCCTTCGGTGAGGGTTCGTGGCTGGCCAAGGTGATTGGTTGCGGCGCGGTGTTCGGCCTGATCGCGACCTTCTTCTCGCTGGTGTACGCCGCGTCCCGTCAACTGTTCGCCATGGCCCGCGATGGCCTGTTCCCGCAGTGGCTGGGCAAGACCGGCAAGCGCGGCACGCCTTACCCGGCGCTGATGCTGATCGGCATGATCGGCCTGCCGCTGTCCGAAGTGGACCCGGCCACCGTGATGCTCGCGGTCGTGCTGCTGCTCAACGTTTGCTACCTGTTGATCTTCGGCGCGTACCTGCATATCAAACGCAACCAACCGGACCTGCCACGGCCGTTCACCCTGGTCGGCGGCAAACTGGTTGCCTGGCTGGGCCTGGTCCTGACGCTGGTGGTGATCGCCGCCTGTTTCCAGCTCGACATGCTGATGCTGATCGCCCTCGCCGTGACCTTCACCCTGTGCATTTTCAACTACCTGCTGCGCAACCGTCGCACCACCGCCATCGAGGTTCCAGACCATGCCTGAAGACACTCTGCTACAACGCCGCCATCGCGTGCTCGGCAGCGCCTCGCCGCTGTTCTACGACAAACCTCTGCATCTGGTGCGTGGCGAAGGCGTCTGGCTGTTCGACGTCGATGGCCGCCGCTACCTCGACGTCTACAACAACGTGCCCTGCGTCGGTCACTGTAACCCCCACGTGACCGAGGCCATGCACCGCCAGGCCACCACGCTGAACATCCACACCCGCTACCTGGATGAACAAGTGGTGCGCTACGCCGAGCGCCTGACCGCGACCTTCGCCGAACCGCTGGACACCGCGATGTTCACCTGCACCGGCAGCGAGGCCAATGAACTGGCGCTGCGCCTGGCGCGGTTCGCCAGTGGCGGTACCGGCATCATCGTCAGCGACTACAACTACCACGGTAACTCGGCGTCACTGGCCGAAGTCACCACCGCCCTGCCCTCGCCGGAACCCTTTGCCGCCCACGCCCGCGCCGTGCCGATTCCGTGCCTGTACCGGGCACCGGCCGGCACCACCGAGGCGCAACTGGCCGAGCAATACGCAGCCAACATCGCCACCGCCATTGCCTCGATGCAGGCCCAGGGTATTCGCCCCGCCGCGCTGCTGATCGACACCCTGTTCGCCAACGAAGGCTTGCCACGGGTTCCAGCCAGCTTCGTCAACAAGGCCGCGGCGCTGATCCGCGCTGCGGGTGGCCTGTTCATCGCTGATGAAGTGCAGTCCGGTTTCGGTCGTACCGGCGATCACCTGTGGGGCCATCAGGCCCACGGCGTGGTGCCGGACATCGTCACCCTCGGCAAACCGATGGGTAACGGCTATCCCCTGGCCGGGTTGATCACCCACAAGGCGCTGGTCGAATCCTTCGGTCGCCACGCCATGTACTTCAACACCTTCGGCGGCTCGCCGGTGGCGGCAGCGGTGGGCATGGCGGTGCTGGATGTGATCGAGCAACAGCAACTGCTGATGAATGCGCAAAACGTCGGCGCCTATGTACAGCAACGCCTGCAAGTGTTGGCGAGCAAACACTCGATCATCGGCGACGTGCGCGGCAAGGGCCTGTTCTTCGCCATGGAACTGGTGCGCGACCACGCCAGCAAGGAGCCGGCCGGACTGGAGGCGCGCAAGGTGGTCAACGACATGCGCGAGAACGGCGTGCTGATCAGCAAGATCGGCGCCGGCGACAACATTCTCAAGCTGCGCCCGCCGCTGGTGTTCGGCCTCGACCACGCTGACTTGTTCGTCGACACACTGGACAGCGCCCTGAGCGCGATTTGAGGCTTTTGCCATGACTGAATTCCACACCCTTGCATTCGACACCCTGAGCCATGACCAGCAAGTGACCCGTCTGCACGAACTGGCGCGCCATGCCCTGCAACAGTGGGACGGCGAATTCGCCGACATCGAACTGGTGAAGTTTCGCGAGAACGCGGTGTTCTCGGCCCGCCGCCACGACGGTCAGCGGGTGGCCTTGCGTATCCATCGCAATGGCTATCACTGCGAGGCCGCGCTGCGCTCCGAGCTGCAATGGATGGAAGCCCTGGCCGGCGCAGGCATTACCGTGCCGCAGATTATCCGTGCGCAAAATGAAAGCCATCTGATCGAAGTCACCCACCCGGCCATCGGCGAGGCGCGGCACATCGACATGCTCGCCTGGCTACCCGGTGCTATCGCTGGCACTTCCGAGGCCGGGGTGCAGGCCGATACTGAAATCGATTTCCTGTTCAACGAAGCCGGTGCGATTGCTGCGCGCATCCATCTGCACTCGGCGGATTGGCAACAGCCAGACGAGTTTGTCCGGCATGCCTGGGATGAAGAAGGCTTGATCGGTGCCAACCCGTTCTGGGGGCGTTTCTGGGAGCTTGCGCAGCTCAGCGATGAGCAGCGGGATCTGTTGCAACAGGCCCGGCGCAAGGCGCGCAAGGACTTGCGTCAATACGGGCGGCACCTGGGCAACTTCGGCATGATTCACGCGGACCTGGTGCCCGAGAACCTGCTGATCGAAGGCCCGCGTCTGCGCCTGATCGACTTCGACGATGCCGGGTTTGGCTGGCACATGTTCGAGTTGGCCACGGCCTTGTACTTCTGCCTGGATGACCCGCGCTTTGATCAGATCAAGGCGGCGCTGCTCGACGGCTACAACGCGGTCAAACCGCTGACCGAGGCGGATCGCAAGACCCTGGCGCTGTTCCTGATGCTGCGTGGCACCACGTACCTGGGCTGGATTCACACCCGCCAGGGCACGCCGACGGCGATAGAAATGGCGCCGATGTTGATTGAGCGGGCTTGTTTGTTGGCTCGGGAATATTTGCAGCAGTAACGATGCTTTTGTGGCGAGGGAGCTTGCTCCCGCTCGGCTGCGCAGCAGTCGTAAACCCGGTCATTGCGGTACTTCTGAAGCACCGCAATGGCTGATTTTGGGGCTGCTTCGCAGCCCAGCGGGAGCAAGCTCCCTCGCCACAGGATTACCTTCCGCCTCAAGAGCCGCTATCCCGCCGGATCAAGCCTGTCCAGCGCCCGATTCACCGCCAACTCCCCCAGCATGATCACTTGCGCGATGCCCAGCAGGGTGTTGCGGTGCGTACCTTCCAGGAAACCCGCCAGGTCATTGACCATCACGTTCGCCGAGGCCAGCGATTCGCAGGCGTGGGCCAGCAGGGTTTCGGTGTCGATTTGCGGGTTGATGGTGAACATCGTGGAGGGTTGGTGCGGGGTGGCCATGATGTGCAGGGCCGGGTTGGGGCAAGCGTCGTTGTCCGGTGGATCAGGGGTAACCTTTGACATGTTTCGAACTCCGAAAATGGAGCCGTCACCGAGTCGCTGCTAAACGATGGGTGGCAGCTGTGCGCAGGTTAGCAGACCGGGGAGTACGATACCGGCGCGCCCGAAGACGCCCTGCGCACAGCTACCATGAAGTCCAGGCATGAAAAGACCTGACTGTTTGGAATGCAGATGCGCTTCGTAACACCACGGGCTGCTAAACCCGATCACTGGGAATCAGTGACGCGGACCAAGTTACCGATGGCCTCCAGGGCGCACAAGCCGGCGGATTCTGGCGTACCTGTAGGCAACGACGCAAGGCGTTGTAGCTTGCAGGAAGTGACGCCTACAGCCGTTAAACACGCATATCGAGCGGACGCATTTGTGGCGAGGGAGCTTGTCGGATCGCCGCACCGTCCCGCTCGGCTGCGCAGCAGTCGTAAAACAGGTAATCGCGGTTTGACTGACTCATCGCAAATTCAGCTTTTGGGGCCGCTTCGCAGCCCAACGGGAGCAAGCTCCCTCGCCACAATCAGCAATGCGCCCCGGCATGCTCAACGCGATGAAACAACCGGTTGAAATACACCAGGCTGTCGCGCGGCTCCCGCACCCCAACCTTCGTCAGTTCCACGAACATCACCGAATGCGAGCCCACTTCCTTGCACTCGGTGATCCGCCCCTCAAGCTGCACCAGGGCATCGCGCAGCACCGGCACGTCGGCGGCGCCGTCGTCCCACAGGTCCCAGGCGAAGCGTTCGTCCATCGGCACCTTGGTCATGCCGGCGAAATGACGGGCCAGTTCTTCCTGCTCGCCACACAGCACGTTGACGCACAGGTGGCCGTTGGTGCGGAACACGTCGTGGGTGGCGCTGTTGCGGTTGACGCACACCAGCACGGTGGGCGGCGAGTCGGTCACCGAGCACACGGCGCTGGCGGTGATGCCGCAACGACCGCCGGGGCCGTTGGTGGTGATGATGTTCACCGCGGCAGGCAGCTGCGCCATGGCGTTGCGAAAGTCGATTTGCTGCTGGCTCAGGTCGGCCATGTCGATGCCCCTTCCTTCAGGAGGGCCGCTATCTTGCGGCCCGTAGGTGATGGAACAAGACTAAGGCTGCGGGCGCGGTACAACCATTCTGACGATCCCCATGGCAGGGTTGGGTTTCCGCTAGTCGACTAGGTGGTTTCTTTATCGCAAGGGCCGGCCACAGTGGGTATTCTGCATACTGGCTCCAGAAAGATGAGCCAATGCGTGCCGCACGCTCCCGTGCGAAAACAATAATTAGAAAACTTTCGTGGCAGCCCCGATGGAAATCCGTAAACCGATTGTTTATATCGTCGACGACGACAAGGACCTGCGAACCTCACTGGCCTGGTTGCTGGAGTCGGTGAGCGTGCAGGCGCAGTGCTTTGCCGGCGCCGAAGAGTTCCTCAGCCAGTACGACCCCAAGCAGCCCGCCTGCCTGGTGCTCGACGTGCGCATGCCGGAAACCAGCGGTTTCCAGTTGCAGGAAATCCTCAACCAGCGCGGCAGCACCTTGCCGACCATTTTCGTCTCGGCCCATGGCGACATTCCGATGTCGGTCACGGCGATGAAGAACGGCGCGCTGGATTTCGTCGAGAAGCCCTACAACCCGCAACAGATGATCGACCGCATCCAGGCCGCGCTGAAGACCGCCGTGCACGCCCAGGCCGATCAGCAGCAGCGTCAGAACCTGCAGGGCAAGCTGGCACTGCTGACCACCCGAGAGCGGGAAGTGTTGATGCTGGTGATCGATGGCAAGGCCAGCAAGGTGATTGCCCGGGAACTGAACATCAGCGTGAAGACCGTTGATGTGCACCGCACCAAGATCAAGGAGAAGATGGGCGTGAGCAGCATCGCCATGCTGGTGCGCGAGGTGCTGCATTTACCGGTGGATGAGCCGGCGCGGCACTGAGGGATCTGCGGCAGTCATGAGGCCGCCATCGCGAGCAGGCTCGCTCCTACAGGTCGATCCCGGCCAGGCACAAATTCTGTGTTCGCTGGAGATCCACTGTAGGAGTGAGCCTGCTCGCGATGAGGCCGGCAGACTCAACATCAATGGCGGGTGTCAGATCTGGCTATACCGCTTGCGATAAGCACCCGGTGACACGCCGAAGCGCGATTTGAACGCCGACGAGAAGTAGCTCGAATCCGAGAACCCCCACGCATAACACAGCGCCGAAAGCTTCTGCTCGACATCGGCGCGGCGCAGGTTTTCGGCGCAGAAGTCCAGGCGGCGGTGCTTGATGTATTGCGCCACCACCAGCCCGCGCTTGGAGAACATCCGGTACAGGCCGCGCACGGAAATCCCGACTTCACGGGCAATCAGCTCGGGGCACAGTTCTTCGTCGCTCAGGTGCGCGTCGATGAAGGCGATGATCTTGCGAAATTGCCGCTCATGGGCGTCTGCACCGCAGTCGCGGGCGCTGATGCCCGGCAGCAACAAACTGGCCAGGGCATCGAGCACGGCCTCGCTTTCCTGCATGTCCAGCCCGTCCTGCTGGCGGGTGTCCAGCACCAGCTTGTTGGCCATCGCCGCCAGGGGGCTGCCGGCCGCGATGCGCGTGGCGCAGTTGACGGCATTGAAGTGCGAACCGCGCTCAACCACCTGGCGCGGAAGAATCAGCGACAGTTGTCGGCAATCGTCGTTGTAGATCATGTCGCTGGGACGGCTGGCGTCGATCAGGGCGATGTCGCCACAGCCCAGTTGCGCGCGGTTGTCGCCCTGCTCCAGTTGCGAGCTGCCACGCAGCTGGAACACCGCGTAGTAGTGGCCGTCGCTGCTGGTGCTGACGTCCTTGCTGGTGCGGTACAAATGCACGTGCGCCATGTCGACCACACTGAGGTTGATCGCACCGCTGCGAAATTCCGTCAGTTCGCCGTAGAAATCGGTGTCCAGCGCCCGGGCATCGAAACGCCCACAGGCCTGGTTCACCTGGCTCAACCAACTTTCGAACGCCTCGTTGCGCACCGTCGATGCTGTAATCATGTCCGCAAGCCTCAGGTTTTTGTTGTTATTTTTCGACCGCTTCATCGAGCGGTTCGTCAAAACGGTTGTTTCTGTAGCCATCGCCTCCCTCGACGGCCGCCGGGCGCCCATTCAACAGGCTCCGGCCCAAGCTTTCCAGTCGACTTTCAGTTAAAGGTCCAATACCAGACGAGCGGAAAGCGCCCGTGATACACAGGCGCAAATCTGCTTGTTGGACGCCTTTTCCTTGTTCGACAGACAGTTGTCGCGGTGCTCCGGCAAGCCGTCCAGCACCTCGACGATGCACGTACCGCAAATGCCTTCGCGGCACTCGGTGTCGATGTCGCAACCATAGGCCTGCAACACATCGACCAGGCTGGTGTTGGCCGGCACTTGCAGCACCACGCCGGAACTGGCCAGTTCCACTTCGAACGTACCCGCCGGCGCGCTGTTGGCGGCCGGGTCTGCGGCGAAGTGTTCCAGGTGAATGGCATCGTCCGAGCGACTGCGGGACGCCACTTCCACCACTTTGTTCATGAAGGGTGCCGGGCCGCAGGTGTAGACGTGGGCGGCGCTGCCGGCACGCTCCAGGCATGCGCTCAACGCTGCGTCGAGATCCGCGGGTTCCACGCCATAGTGAAACTCCACGGATTCAGCAAAGTTCGCAGCCAACAGCTCGGTAAACGCCGCGTACTGCGCCGAGCGGGCGAAATAGTGCAGGCGATACGGCTGGCCGCTTTCCGCCAATTTGTAGGCCATGCTCAGCAGCGGCGTGACACCGATACCGGCGGCGAACAACACATGTTCGCTGGTACTTTCATCGAGACGGAACAGGTTGCGCGGCGCACCCATTTCCAGCTCCATGCCCTCTTCCACTTGCTCGTGCAGCGCCAGCGAACCGCCGCGCGACTGCGCTTCTTTCTTCACCGCCACCAGGTAGGCGCGGCGATCCTGTGGCGGGCTGCACAGCGAATACTGGCGGGTCACCCCGGTCGGCCCGGTCAGGTCGACGTGGGCACCCGGTTCATAGGTGTCGAGCGGCTGGCCGTCACTGCGCACGAGGCGAAAGGAACGGATATCCAGCGCTTCGTCGACGATCCTTTCGATCTTCACCTTCATCATTGCATCACCTAAAACTGGTTATTTCGGTTAATTCGGACAGCTAACAGTCTTGAGCCAGGCACCACCCTGTGGCGAGGGAGCTTGCTCCCGCTCGACTGCGCAGCAGTCGCAAAACTCTTCAGTGTCAGCAATATTTGGGGGCCGCTTCGCAGCCCAGCGGGAGCAAGCTCCCTCGCCACAGGTTCTAAATCACCCCTGCTTTCTCAGCGCATGAACAAACCGCCGTTGACGTCCAGGCACGCGCCGGTCACGGAGGTCGCGTTGTCGGCGACCAACAGCAACACGCTGTCGGCGATGAACTCGGGGTCACCGAGGGTGCCGGCCGGGATCATCTTGAGGATCTGTTCCAGTCGCTCCGGAGCCACGGTCTCGCGCACCACAGGCAAGTCCAGCGGACCCGGCGAGATGCTGTTGACCGTCACGCCCTGGGGCGCCAGTTCACGGGCGAAGACCTTGGTCAGAGTCGCCACGCCACCCTTGGCCGCCGCGTAGTGCGCGCCGGTGGCGGTGCCGCCGTTCTGCCCGGCAAGCGAAGCGATGTTGACGATGCGCCCGAAGCCGCGCTCGGCGAAGTGCGCGCCGAACACCTGGCAGGCAACAAAGGTGCCGCGCAGGTTGATCGCCATCGACTCGTCGAATTCTTCCGGCGTGATGTCCATCAGCGCCGCGACTTTCGACACGCCAGCGTTGTTCACCAGAATGTCAGTGCCGCCCCAGTGCGCGGCGAGCAGGTCGCGGGCACGCTGGAAGTCGGCCTTGCTGCGTACATCCAGCTCGATGGCGACGGCCGTGGAGCCGCTGCCATCCAGATCGGCGGCCAGATGCCGCACGCCATTGAGGCGCACATCGGCCAGGCCGACGCGATAACCCGCCGCATGCAGACGACGGGCGATGCACTCGCCCAGTCCGCGCGAGGCACCCGTTACAAGGGCTACTCGACTCATGATGTTACCCTCACAAAAGGAAGCCGAGCGCGCTCAGGCTGTCGGTGGAGTTGATCAGGCGCACCACTTTGCGCTCCAGGGTCGGCACGCCATCGGTGAAGCGGATACGGTGGTTCAGGTCAGCCACAAACGGCGTGTGCACACCGCGCTTGTAGGCGTACAGCAGTTGCGCCGAGTTGACTTCGACGATGTCGCCGGCCGCTTCCACCAGACGGAAACGCGAGATCGTGCGGATGGTTTTCGCCGCGTCCACCGCCGACGGCGAGTAGCCGGCGGTCAGGCGTTCGATGCGCAGGTCACGCATGCGCGCATCGTCGTAGGCGTAGTTCAGGGTCGCTTCGAAATCTTCGGTGTCCGGGTCGATCGGCACGATGTACTTGCCGCTTTCGCTCCACAGGGTCGCCCATTCGGCGTAGTTCTTGTGGTCGAGCAGTTCGGCTTCGCGCCAGATGAATTCGATGGCCTGGGCCAACGGGCCGGAAAAACCATTCAGGGTGTCGTGATTGCTCATTGGCTCATCATCCTTTTCCACATGTCGTAGGCACCGCGCATGCCGCCTTCGTCGGTGGCGTGGCTGACCTTGTCGCCGTTTTCAGCGGTGATTTCGCGGTTCAGGCCGCGGTTGACCAGGATTGGCGCATCGACGCCGGCATACGAGCCGCGTTGCACGCGGTCCCAGGCCTCGGCATCGTCAGGGCTGCCGAAACCGAACGGGCCCTGGAAGTGTTCGTGGATGCGCATGCGTTCGCGGTTGGCGATTTCCGGGCCGCCGTCCATGCCGAGGGCAACGTGACGGATCTCGGTTTCGGTGACCGACACCGGGCGCAGCACGCGGAAGAACGACATCGACATCGCCACGTTGGGGAACAGGTTAAGGTTGAAACCGGCGCCGTGCAGCGAGCGCACGATGCGACGGACCTGATCGGCCGGCATGGTTTTCGACAGTTCTTCAGTCACATGGGCGAAGCGCTCCTGCAACTGCTCGGTGCCGTCGTCATGATCGAGATCGACGTGCTCCGGCACCATCACCATCACGCTGTGGCCGTTGCCCAGGGAGTGGGTGACGGCTTGTTCGTCGGTCATGAACGAGAGCATTTCCGAGGTTTCTTCATCCACCGACGACATGAACGACTTGTGCACGATCGGGAAGTGGTAACCGTCGGTGGTGTTTTCCAGCTGGATCTTCCAGTTGCCCTTGAAGCTGAACTTGTGTTCGCCCTGGGTCTTGATCGGGTAACCGGCGCCCTGCTTCATGAACAGGTCCATCCAGTGCTTGGCGCCGCCGAGGAAGTCTTCCAGCGGTTCGATCTCGTCGTTGTAGCTGGCGAAGATCATGCCGGCGTAGCGTTCGACGCGCAGGCTGGTCAGCGGCAGTTCGGATTTCTCCAGGATACCTTCGTAGCCATCCGGATACGGCAGCGCACGCAGCTTGCCGTCCAGGCCATAGGACCAGCTGTGGTACGGGCAGGTGAAACCGGTGGCGTTGCCCTTGTGCTTCTCGCACACGGTGGCGCCACGGTGCCGGCAACGGTTTTCCAGCACGTTGATGTTGTTCTTCTTGTCGCGCACGACAATCACCGGGCGACGGCCAATGGTGGCGGTCTTGAAGTCGCCGCTGTTGCGCACTTCGCTTTCGTGGGCAACCCACACCCAGGTGCGGTAGAAAATCTTGTCCAGCTCGGCTTCGAACAGCGCCGGGTCGTTGTACAGCGAGACATCGACGCGGTCGTGCTGGACCAGGTCTTCGGGGCTTTTCGACGTTGCGATCAGCTGATATTCATGAGTGCTCATGCGGTTCTCCTCATGGCTTCTTTTTATGATTTTGTTTTAGAGCCAGGCCGCTCGGCGGCCATGCTCTGTTGCAGTTGCGCGCCGAAGGCGCAGACCAGTTCGTCCTGACCTTTACGACCGACGATTTGCAGGCCAACCTTCAGCCCGCCGCAGTCGAGTTCCACCGGCACCGTCAGGGCCGGGTGGCCGCTGAGGTTGAAAGGCCGAACCAGCGGAGTCATGCCGGCCACGGCCTTGCTGCCGGCGCGGGCTTCGCTGAGGGTCGGCGGCAGGGTCGGCATTGTCGGCAGCAGCAATACGGCAAAGTCTTCCAGCGCCGCGTCCACTTGTTGAGTGAACGCCGTGCGCACGGCTTCGGCCTCGGCCAGGTCTTGGCGAGTGGTGCGGCTGGCTGCCAGCAGACGTGTTTCCACATCGGCGCCGATCAGGCCCTTGCCGGTCAGGTGACCGAACGCCGCCCAGTTTTCAAAATTGATCACGGTCAGGCCGGCGGCGAACGCCGCTTCGAATTCGCTCAGGTGCAGGTTGCTTCGACGCCATCCGGCGCGGTCCGCGGCGGCACCCAGGCTGGCTTGCAGGTGCGCATCGCAGGCCACCTCGAGAAAACCGACCTTGGCGCCTTCGCCCGGCAAGTCTTGAATTGCAAAGCCCGGGCAGATCACCTGCATCGCGGCGATCAGGTCGTCCATGCTTTTGGCGAACGGCCCGACGCAATCGAGGCTGGATTCCAGCGGATGGGCGCCGACACGGCTGACGCGACCATAAGTCGGCTTGAGACCGGCAATCCCGCAGCAGGCTGCCGGCACCCGCACCGAACCACCGGTATCGGTGCCGATGGCGATGTCCACCAACCCGGCCGCAACCGCCGAAGCCGAGCCGCTGGACGAGCCGCCAGGAACACGATCCGGCGCTTGCGGGTTGATCGGTGTACCGGTCCAGTCGTTGATGCCGGTGACGCCGAACGCCAGTTCATGCAGGTTGGTCTTGCCGACGATCTGCCAGCCGGCGTCGAGGATCGCATCGACCACTTCGGCGTTTTTCGTCGCCGCCGGAGCATCGGCAAACGCGCGGCTGCCCGAGCGGGTCGGATGGCCGGCGATGTCGATGGAGTCCTTGATGGCGACGCGCTTGCCGTTACCACCGAGAAGGAATTCGCTGATGAACGTAGTCATGCGCCCGCTCCCAAGGTGAAGAGCTCCGTATTGAACAGCCGTTGCGTGCGGAAATGTGCGATCAGCCAGACGCCGTCGACGCAACGGAAATCGATGTTCAGGCGCGTGCCGAACAGCTCGTTGCGGCCATCGGCGTAAGTCGAGATCTGCTGCATGATCCACTGCCCCTGCGCCGCCTTGCCGTCGACCAAAATCGATTCGCTGGTGAGGTAATGCAGGTTCAGCTTGAAGTGGTCGGACGGCGGCAGATAACCGCCGACAAACGCGGCCACCGCCTCACGCCCCTGGTGCTGACCGAAAGTCTGTGCGGTCTGGGTGCCGAGGCCTTCCCAGATCGCATCCTCGGTGAACAATTGCACCAACTGGCTCAGATGAATCGCCGCCCGCGGCACGTCGCACAGGTCCATGTAGTGCGCCATCAGGCGACGCACTGCGCTTTCCCCTTCGAGCTTCGCCAGATCCCCTTCGAGCGTCGCCAGACGCTGCAGCAAGGCCTCGTTCATGGCTTACACCTTGGCCGCATCAGGAATGGTCAACGGGCGACCGATGCGCGCTTCGATCTTGGCGTAGCGCCACAGGCTGTATTGGCCAACCGGCGTGGTGCGGAACAGGTTGCAGGCGTCGATCACCGACTGGTGGCAGTCGACGTCGGCCATGATGTACACGGTCCAGGGCGAAGTGGTGGACGGGCCGACCATCAGGCGGTCGTCGTCCATCGCGCCGAGCACGGTGATGCCGGGCATGGCGCCGAGGTCACCCATCATCTGGCTGAAGCCTTTCCACACGCTCAGGCCTTCGCCGGTGGGCAGGTCGAAAAAGTTCTGGGTGATGCCGATGCAGAAGACGACGCGCAACGGTTCCTGGGTAGCTTGGGACATGCTGTTGATCCTTGAAAAAGTGAAAAATCAATAGGGTTCAGATGTAACCCGGGAACGGCGGCACGCCGAGTAACACCGAGCCAGCGCCGTCGTACAGGCCTTCGCTGAGGAAGGCGTGCTGGGTCACCACCATCGAGTCGCGCAGGTAGCGTTGCAGCGGATGGCGCAGGTAAATGGCGGTGGTGCCGGCCAGGCTGTAGGCGCTCTGCACCACCTCGGCACCGGCTTGGGACACATGAATGGCCGACAGGCGCAACAGGCTGGTCTGCTCCGGGGTGACCGGGTTGCCGGCCAGGATCGAGTTCCACACCTGCTCGGTGGCGTTGTAGAAGAAACCGCGGGCGGCGCTGAGCTTGGCTTCAGCCTTGGCGATCTCGATGCGCACGTAAGCGCGGTCGGACAATTTCGGCGCGCCGGTGATGCCGCTGCCGCCAGCCATGCGGCTGATTTCGTCAAGTGCGGCACGGGCCAGGCCGAGGTTGACCACTGCCAGCACTTGCGCGGCGTAGGCGATCGACGGGTAGCGGAACAGCGGCTCGTCGATGGTCGCGGCACCGCCACGGATAAACGTCCAGCGCTCATCAACGCGTTTATCGCTCACTCGCAAGTCATGGCTGCCGGTGCCTTTGAGGCCGACCACTTCCCAGTTCTCGACGATGTCTACCTGCTCCGGGCGAAATACTGCGGTGCGCGGCTTGCCGCCGGCGGCGCCGATGCCAACGCCCAGCAGGTCTGCGCCTTTGCAGCCGCTGGCGAATTTCCAGGTGCCGTTGACCTGATAGCCGCCTTCCACGGCCTCGGCCGGTTGCAAGGGGAACAGGCCGCCGGCGAATACCAGGTCAGGGCTTTCGGCGTAGAGCTCCGCCAGGGTTTCCCGCGGCAAGGCGGCAAGGTAGACGCCGGCGCTGCCGAAGCTGGCCACCCAGCCCGCCGAGCCATCGGCTTCGGAGATGCGCTCGATCATTTGCAGGAACAGCGACGGTGCCAGGGCATCGCCGCCGAAGCATTTCGGCGTGGCGGCGCGGTAGATGCCCACCTGCTTGAAGCGCTCGATCATGTCCCGAGGTACGTGGGAAACAGTGTCGAATTCTTCGCGACGCTGGCGAACCTCATCCAGCACTTGCTGAAATAGCTGACTCTCGACCATTGGTACGACCGGGGCGGACATAGGGTCTTGTTGCGCGACAGCTGAACGCAGCATGGGCTAGTTCTCCGTTTTGATTATTGTTAGTGGGGCTGCACCGAGAAGAGGTGTGGCTGCCCTTGCATTGAGGTCCAGTGTAAAAACCGCGTCCCGGCACAACTATTGGTGCGTGCAGCCCCCTCGCTAAAGAAAACCCCTAGACCCCCACCGGTTACCTCTGAGCGCATCCCGCTGTGCGAGCAGGTATAAAACGCCATACTGCAAATCTCTGCCGCCAGGGGCCGTGCGATGTACCAGCCAAAACCGAACGACTTTTATGCGCTGATCGAAGCCATGCCGCTGTGCATCATTCTTCATGACGCGCACACCAAGGAAATTCTCTGGGCCAACGCCGCTGCCCTGGCGGCGTTGGGCTTTACCCTGGAAGAACTGACGCCGCTCAAGGCCCCGGACATGACCCGCGACGCACCGAAGTACCGGCGCTCGGTGGGTTTGCGCTGGCTGGAAGGTGCCGCGCGCACCGGGCAACGGGCCATCGAGTGGTGCTATCGCTCCAAGCAAGGGGTGGAGATTCTGTCCGAGGCGGTGGCGACCCTGGTGCACCTGGACGGTCGCGATGTGTTGATGGTGCAGTTCCGCGACATTTCCAAGGAGGACAAGGTCAAGCGCGACCTCAAGCGGTTCGAAAGCCGACTCACGGCGTTCATGCAGGACCTGGCCGAAGGCGTGGCGGTGCTCGGCCCCGAGGGCGATATCGTTTTTATCAGTGACTCCGGCGCGCACCTGCTCAACAGCGAAGTGCACAAGCTGATGGGCAAGAACTTCCTGGCCTGGTGCGACGACGCATCCGGCCAGCGCCTGCTGCAACAGCTTGCCCATGAGCGACCGAAGCACGCGCCGTTCAACGTGCATTACAGGGTGCAGCGCCGCGATGGCGAGTGGCGCTGGCATGACGCAACCTGCCGCTACATCGAGATCGAGGACGATCTGGTCGGCCATCTGCTGTTGTTCCGCGACGTCACCGAGCAAGTGCTGGCCGAAGAGGCGCGGCGGGTCAGCGAGCAGAAAATCGAATACCTGGCGCGCTACAACGCCATGGGTGAAATGGCCGTGGCCATCGCCCACGAGTTGAGCCAGCCATTGGCGGCGACTCGCAACTTTATTGAAGGCGCGGTGATTCGCCTGGGCAACGCCGGCGAAACCGATCAAGGCGTCGCCTGGGGTTTGCAGAGCGCCGTGCGGCAGATTGAGCACGCCTCGGTGATCATCAAGAGTGTGCGCGATTACGTGGTCAAGCTGGAGCAGACCGAAGAACTGGTCGACCTCAATGAGCTGTTGCGCGAAACCCGCTACTTCATCAGCCTGCGGGCCGATCCGAGCCTGGTGCGCGTGGAAATCGTCACCGCGCCCGAACCGCTGCGGGTGAGTTGCGAGAAGGTGCTGATCGGCCAGGTAATCCTGAACCTGGCCTTCAACGCCATTGAAGAAATGGCTGACCTGCCCGCCGAACGACGCTTGCTGCGCATCCATGCCAGCTGCGAGAACGATGTGGCCCTGGTGCGCATCGAGGACTGCGGGCGTGGCATCCAGGCTCAGGCGCAAGAGAAGCTGTTCGACGGTTTCTTCTCGTCCAAGGTCAGCGGCAACGGCATCGGCCTGGCGCTGTGCAAGAACATCATCGGCCGCCACCGTGGCGATATCTGGGCGCAAAACCTTGAGCCGTGCGGCGCGGTGTTCAGCTTCTCCCTGCCCCTCGCCTGAAGCACACAAATCCTGTGGCCTGATCTACACAAACCCTGTGGCCTTACACAACCCCTGTGGCGAGGGGGCTTGCCCCCGCTGGGTCGCGAAGCGGCCCCCAACGATCCTACAGACAGACCGAATCGCCTGAATTTGCGGCGGCTTCGCCACCGAACGGGGGCAAGCCCCCTCGCCACAAATTCGCCTACATCCTTCTCCCTCTCATTCCAGTCAACCCCCCGCCTTATCAGCTTGTGCAGCCAGTTTCATGACACTGGCACAGACACACAAACACTTGGCAGGCAGGGCAATTCTCCCGATCGCGGGGCACGGCAGAATCAAAGGGTAAAAATCTGCCAAAGCACCCGCGATCCGCGTTACCAACAATTCAGGAAGTTCCCCTTATGCGAACAAACAGGATCTCCGTACAGTCAGCGCTAGGCCTGAGCCTGCTTGTACTCGGTTTGAACAGTGCCCGCGCGGACTTGCCCGCCGGTACGATTGGCCAGACCGTTCTGGCGTTTCCACCCGAAGCTCACCGCGCGTTTGTCATCGACGTCGAGTTCGACAGCTTCGTGGCTGGCCGCGTGACCGTGGTCGACCCGGACCAGAAGCGCATCCTCGGCATGGTGCCGACCGGTTTTGCTGCGCCGTCGACCCTCAGTCACGACAAGAAGACCCTCTACAGTGCGGACATCTGGTATTCGCGCGGCACCCGTGGCACCCGCACCGACGTGCTCACCGCCTGGGACAGCTCGACCCTGTCGCCGGCCTGGGAAGTACTGATTCCGAACAAGCGCGCCGAATCGCTGACCCAGCGTTACTCGCTCAAGCCGAGCGGCGACGACAAGTTCGTCTACGTCTACAACTTCACCCCGTCGACGTCGGTGACCGTGGTCGATACCCAGGCCAAGGCCGTTGCCACGGAAATCGCCATCCCCGGTTGCGTGCTCAACTACCCGGTCGGCAACCGCCGCTTCGCCTCGCTGTGCGGTGACGGCAGCCTGCAGGTGGTGACCCTCAACGATCAGGGCCAGGAAACCGCGCGCAGCCGCACGCCGTTCTTTGATCCGAACGCAGAAAAACTGGTAGAGCGCGCGGTCAACGTCGGCGACACCTACTACTTCACCACCACGACCGGCACCGTACACCCAGTGGATTTCGCCGGCGACGCGCCGAAGGTCCTGCCGTCCTGGTCACTGGTTTCCGACGAGGAAAAGAAAGCCGGTTGGGCGCCGGGTGGCTGGCAGTTGATGGCCGTGGCACCGAAGCTGGACCGCTTGTACGTGCTGATGCACGACGCCCACGAAGCGATGAAGTGGGAAGACCCTAGCCCGCTGATCTGGGCGTTTGACCTCAAGACCCACAAGAAAGTGGCGACCCTGGAGGCCCCGGTTCCGGTGTGGAGCATGCAGGCCACTGGCGACGACAAGCCGCTGTTGCTCGGCGCCGACGTGGAAGGCGGTTTGCAGATTTTCGATCTGAAGACCAACAAGCTCACCGGCAGCATGCCGAAAGTCGCCAAAACCGCGACTCAAGTCCTGAGCTACTAAGAGGTTCGGCCATGCACACAGATCCGATCTTCATCATTGCCAGCGCCGTCGCCATCGCGGTGTTGCTGGCCAGCGCCGCGACCCACAAGTTGCGCGCGCCGGCCCGCTTCGCCCGGCAGCTGGCGGACTATCAACTGCTGCCCGAGGCGCTGGTGCGCCCGACGGCACGGTTGGTGCCGTTGCTGGAACTGGCCATCGCCTTTGCCCTGCTGGTGCCGGTCAGCCGTGGTTATGCCTCGTTGAGCGCCGCCAGCCTGTTGGCGCTGTACGCCGCCGCCATCGGCATCAACCTGTGGCGCGGTCGTGCGGACATCGATTGCGGTTGCGCCGGTCCCGACCAGGCGCAGCCACTGCGCCCGATACTGCTGCTGCGCAACAGCGCACTGGTGGCTCTGGCGCTGGTCGCCAGCGTGGCGCCGGTTGCCCGCGACCTGAACCTGTTCGATGGCTTCGTGACCCTGGCCGCCGCTGCGGTCGCGCTGCTCATCTACGCCGCGGCCGATGGCTTGCTGGCGAATTCCCCTCTTCTGCTCAAATTGATTGGTAGGTAATCGAAATGGAAGGCTTGATTGTTTCCAACGTTCTGCTCTGGGTGCTGCTGGTGGCTGTGGCGTTTGTCGTCATGGGCCTGGTGCGGCAGATTGGCGTGCTGCACGGTCGCCTGGCGCCGGCCGGCGCGTTGATGGTCGACAAAGGCGTGGCGGTCAATGAACCCGCGCCGCAAGTCACCGCCAGCGACCGTCACGGTCGTCCGGTGAACTTCGGTTATGCCGGCGAGAAATCGCAACTGCTGTTCTTCCTCTCGCCGACCTGCCCGATCTGCAAGTCGTTGCTGCCGGCGATCAAATCCATCGCCAAGGAACAGGCCGGTAACCTCGACGTGGTGTTCGTCAGCGATGGCGACATGGACGCCCAGCAAGCGCTGATCCGCGAACACAAACTCGAAGACGCCACCTACGTGGTCGGCCCGGAAGTGGGCATGACCTACCAGATCGGCAAGCTGCCGTACGCCGCGCTGATCGACAAGGCCGGCACCCTGCGCGCCAAAGGCCTGGTCAACTCCCGCGAGCACCTGGACAGCCTGTTCGAAGTCGAGCATTTGAAGCACGCCACGCTGCAGCAGTACCTCAATGCCCAACCGCACACCCACGATCACGACCACAGCCACGGCCATAGCCACTGATAAGGCAGGGAGACCTTTATGAAACTGCTGGATCTGTTGTTTGAGCGTTCGTCCCGCCGTGTCGCCGACACCACGTCGCGCCGCAAACTGCTGGCACGCATGGGTTCGCTGATGGTGGCCGGTGCCGCCCTGCCCCTGCTGTTGCCGCTGGATCGCACCAGCAAGGCCCTGGCCGCGGAGCCTGCACAGGCCGGCGACCCAGGTGATCCGAACAGCTGCGACTACTGGCGCTACTGCTCCATCGACGGTTTTCTGTGCAGCTGCTGCGGCGGGTCGGTGACGTCCTGCCCACCGGGCACCGAAGCCTCGCAAGTGACCTGGA
Organism: Pseudomonas sp. GL-RE-26; assembly: GCF_019956275.1. NCBI lineage: Bacteria > Pseudomonadati > Pseudomonadota > Gammaproteobacteria > Pseudomonadales > Pseudomonadaceae > Pseudomonas > Pseudomonas sp. GL-RE-26. The sequence continues at coordinate 106,421 of NZ_JAHBDI010000009.1, read as the reverse complement.
TCGGCACCTGCCGCAACCCGGCCGACGGCAAGGACTACATCATTTCGTACAACGACTGCTGCGGTAAGCAAAGCTGCGCCCAGTGCGCCTGCACCCGTAACGACAGTGAAGAACCGGCCTACCGCCCGTTCAACAACAACGATGTGAACTGGTGCCTGGCCGCCAAATCGCACATCTATCACTGCACCGTTTCGGTCATCCGCGGCGTCGCCGTTTAAAAACGCGCTTTCCGCCGGTTGTTCGCGCAATCGGCGGCTTTTTTATTTTGTCCGGTTGTTTTTTAACTTTCGCCCGCAACAAGCAAAAGGTGCTCAGTCATGCGCAAGTTGCTACTCCTCGGTCTCATCTGCGCCCTTGGCGCCCCGCTCGCCTATGCCCGGGCCATTCCCACCCCGAACCAGCATCACGCGCCGGGCAATGAATCACTGCAAACCCCGATTGCTCAGGCCGGTTACAGCGTCGGCGTGAACTACCAGCTGCAATGCGCCGGTTGCCACCTGGGCGACGGCAGCGGTTCCGCCGCCAACGACACGCCACGGATGAAAGGCTTTGTCGGCAATTTCCTGAAAGTCCCGGGCGGCCGCGAATTCCTCGTGCGGGTGCCGGGCATGTCGCAGTCGGCGCTGAACAACGCGCAACTGGCGGACTTGCTCAACTGGCTGATGCGTGAAGACGGCATGGCTGGCAATAGCCTGCCGGTCGACTATCAGCCCTACACCGCCGAAGAAGTCACGGCGTTGCGCGCCAAGACCATGCTCAACCTGCCCGGCACCCGTAGCGAGTTGATCAAGGCCATGCGTGCCCAGGGCATCGCGATCGATGACGGGATGAATGACTGAGATCGACATGCTCCAGGTTCGACTATCTGGACGATGGACGCGTTGACGGCAAATAAGTAACGTAACGGTGCTGTTTTCGAACCTGGAAAATCGAAAAGGGAGTTTGCATCGTGACCGAAGAGACAAAAACCAAAGGACCGGCTTCGTACTTTCCGTCCATTGAAAAAAAGTACGGGCAGCCGATCAGCCACTGGCTGGACCTGCTCAAGACCGTCAGCGACAAGAAACACATGGAACTGGTGGCCTGGCTCAAAGCCGAACACGGCATGGGTCATGGTCACGCCAATGCGCTGGTTGCCTACCATCTGGCAGCCACTAAAAGCGCCTAGCCATGCGCAGTCGGCGGAGCCGGGTAAACCGGCTCCACCGTAAATCTTCTGTTGCCCTATCCTTTCATCCAACCCATCACGCCGGACATCGACCATGTCAGCCCCCGAATCCACCCTCCTCGACAGTTGGCACCACAACGCCCGGGCCTGGATCGACGCCATCCGCAGCGGCACCATCGAAAGCCGCCAAAAGGTCACCGACCAGGCCATCCTGATGGCGGTGCTGGGTCGCCAGCCCGAGCGTGCGCTCGACCTGGGATGCGGCGAAGGCTGGTTGTTGCGTGCGCTGGCAGACCGGGGTATCGAGGCGGTCGGCGTGGATGGCGATGGGACGCTGGTGGCGGCGGCGCGGGCGGCGGGCGCTGCGCCGGTGCATTTGGCGAGCTATGAACAGTTGGCAGACGCGAAAGTCGACATCGGCCGCGACTACAACCTGATCTGCGCCAACTTCGCCCTGCTGCACCAGGACATCATCCCCCTGCTCGCCGCCATGAACACCCTGCTCGCCCCGGGTGGCGCGCTGGTGATCCAGACGCTGCACCCGTGGGCGGCTGCGGCGGGTGATTATCAGGATGGTTGGCGGGAAGAGACCTTCGCAGGCTTCAAGGGACAGTGGCAGCCCATGCCGTGGTATTTCCGCACCCTGTCCAGTTGGCTGAACGCACTGGACATGGCGGGTTTTGTGCTGGCCGGCTTGCAAGAGCCACAGCACCCGCAAAGCTCCGTGCCACAGTCATTGCTGTTGGTGGCAGAGCCGCGCCGCTGAGTGATGCAAATCCTTTGGAAGCTTGCTCCGGGCGGCGTTCCGACGATAGCGGTCTGGCCGTCACTGCATCGCTGGCTGTCATTCCGTCATCGCGAGCAAGCTCGCTCCCACAGGTTTCACTGGTGCATCCAGTAAAGCGTCAGGCCCATTCTTTACGCAGGTGGCGCGCAGCGTTGACCATGTGCACCAGCGCCGCTTCGGTTTCCGGCCAGCCGCGGGTCTTGAGGCCGCAGTCCGGATTGACCCACAGGCGGTCGGCGGGAATACGCTTGGCGGCCTTGCGCAGCAGGTTGGCCATTTCCGAGGAGTCCGGCACCCGTGGCGAGTGGATGTCATACACGCCCGGGCCGATTTCGTTCGGGTAGGCGAAGGCTTCGAACGCGTCCAGCAGCTCCATGTCCGAGCGCGAGGTTTCGATGGTGATCACGTCGGCATCCATGGCGGCGATGGACTCGATCACATCGTTGAATTCGCTGTAGCACATGTGGGTATGGATCTGGGTTTCGTCACGCACACCGCAGGCGCACAGGCGGAACACTTCGGTCGCCCAGTCCAGGTAGTGCTGCCACTGCGCCTGACGCAACGGCAGGCCTTCACGGAACGCGGCCTCGTCGATCTGCACGATCTTGATCCCGGCGGTTTCCAGGTCCACCACTTCATCACGGATCGCCAACGCCAGTTGACGGGCCTGCACTTCGCGGCTCACGTCTTCGCGCGGGAACGACCACATCAGCATGGTCACGGGACCGGTCAACATGCCCTTCATCACCTTGTCGGTGAGGCCTTGGGCATAGCGGATCCACTCCACGGTCATGGCTTTCGGACGACTCAGGTCACCGTATATCACCGCCGGTTTCACGCAGCGCGAACCGTAGCTCTGGACCCAGCCGAAACGGGTGAGCACGTAGCCGTCGAGTTGCTCGGCGAAGTATTCGACCATGTCGTTGCGCTCGGCTTCACCGTGCACCAGCACGTCCAGGCCCAGGCGTTCCTGCACTTGCACGGCGTGACGGATCTCGCTGTGCATGGCTTCGGTGTATTCGGCTTCGGTCAGTTTGCCTTGCTTGAACGACTGACGAGCCAGGCGGATGGACGCGGTTTGCGGGAACGAACCGATGGTGGTGGTCGGAAACAGCGGCAGGTTCAGGCCGGCGCGCTGTTTCTCGATGCGCTGGGCAAACGGCGAATGACGCTGGCTGTCCTGGGCGGTGATGGCGTCAACACGCGCCTGTACGGCCGGCTTGTGGATGCGAGGCGATGCAGCACGGCTGGCCTGCACGGCGCGGCTTTGGGTCAGCGCTTCAAGCACGTTCGGCGCTTCCGGCTCGTTGACTGCCTGAGCCAGCACCGCGACTTCTTCACACTTCTGCACGGCAAACGCCAGCCAGCTTTTCAGTTCGGCATCGAGCTTGTCTTCACGACACAGGTCAACCGGGCTGTGCAGCAGCGAGCAGGATGGCGCGACCCACAGGCGATCACCCAGACGTTCTTGGGCGTGCTGCAAGGTGGCCAAAGCGTTTTCCAGATCGCAGCGCCAGACGTTACGGCCGTTGACCACGCCCAGCGACAGCACTTTGTAGGCTGGCAGGCGATCGAGGATGGTCGGGTACTGCTCAGGTGCGCGAACCAGATCGATGTGCAGGCCGTCCACCGGCAGGTTGGCGGCCAGGCCCAGGTTCTCTTCCAGCCCACCGAAGTAAGTGGCGACCAGCTTCTTCAACGGGTCACGCTGAATCAGGTTGTAGGCCCGCTCAAAGGCGTTTTTCCAGTCCTGTGGCAGGTCGAGTACCAGGATCGGCTCGTCGATTTGCACCCACTCGACGCCCTGTGCCGCCAGGCGCTGGAAGATCTGGCCGTACAGCGGCAACAGACGATCCAGCAGCTCCAGCTTGTCGAATTCGGCGCCCTTGGCCTTGCCCAGCCACAGGTAAGTCAGCGGGCCGATGATCACCGGCTTGACGTTGTGCCCCAATGCGCGGGCTTCTTCGACCTCTTCGAACAACTGGTCCCAGCCGAGCTGGAACTGCTGATCGGCGCTGAATTCAGGGACGAGGTAGTGATAGTTGGTGTCGAACCACTTGGTCATTTCCTGGGCATGCGCGCCGCCGCAGCAACTGTCGCTGACACCACGCGCCATGCCGAACAAGGTTTGCAGGCTGGCCTTGCCATCGTGCGGGCGGAACCGCTCCGGGATCACACCGAACATCAACGAGTGAGTCAGGACCTGGTCGTACCAGGCGAAGTCACCGACGGGCAGCAGATCGATGCCGGCCTTTTTCTGCAAATCCCAGTGGGTCTTGCGCAGGTCGCGGCCCACAGCGCGCAGACCGGCTTCGTCGAGCTCGCCCTTCCAGAACGCCTCTTGAGCCTTTTTCAGTTCGCGGTCGCGACCAATGCGCGGAAATCCAAGGGAATGGGCCACAGCCATGTCAAATAACTCCAATGCGTTCAATGGGGCCATTGTCGACAGTGCCAACGAGTGAGACAAACTCATTTTAATCTTGATGATCACAAGTTCTTCTCATGATCGATGACACTGCACAGCCTGCACTGGATGGACACCTGATTCAGCGCACTCGCCCCGATGTTCAACCTGCACCTGAAAACCACTGGCGTGACCGAACCGTGGCGTGTGCGTAAGCCGAGCGTCGATGGCATCATCACCCGCTACGAAGGTTTCGATGCCCGCCCCCCTCTGATCGACTAAGGAATAGTCCCGATGCGTATCAAGACACTGCTGGCCTGTGCCACGACGTCCTACCCGGACACCACAGCGCAGGCCGCCGAGATCAGCCAATGACGGCCATTTTTCGGCCGCGTCCGACGTTAATCTTTTTGCTGTTATTGCTGGTGCTGGTTTTCTGGCTGTCCCTGGCCCTCGGGCCGGTCAGCCTGCCGCTGGGCGATACCTTGCTGGCCGGGATGCGTCTGCTGGGGTTGCCGCTGGAAGGTGGCGACACGCAGCAGGCGGAGTTGATCCTCGGGCAGATTCGCCTGCCGCGCAGCTTGCTCGGCATCGCCGTCGGTTCGGTACTGGCGCTGTCCGGCGTGGCAATGCAGGGGTTGTTCCGCAATCCCTTGGCGGACCCAGGTCTTGTCGGCGTCTCGGGTGGTGCGGCGCTCGGTGCCGCCCTTGCCATCGTCGGCGGCAGCCTGCTCGGTGGCTTGCCGCCGGCGATCGAACCCTACCTGCTGTCGGTCAGCGCCTTCGCCGGTGGCTTGATCGTCACGGCGGTGGTGTATCGCTTTGGTCGCCGCAACGGGCAAACCGACGTTGCCACCATGCTCTTGGCGGGTGTGGCGATGACGGCCATGGCCGGTGCCGGGGTCGGTCTGTTCACCTACCTGGCCGACGACGCCACTTTGCGCACCCTGACGTTCTGGAACCTGGGTAGCCTCAACGGCGCCAGCTACCCGCGCTTGTGGCCGTTGCTGATCGTCACCCTGGGCGTGGCGTTGTGGTTGCCCCGCCGGGCGGCGGCGCTCAATGCATTGCTGCTGGGTGAGTCGGAGGCCCGTCACCTGGGCTTCGACATCGAGCGGATCAAGCTTGAGCTGGTGTTGTGCACGGCGCTCGGCGTCGGCGCGGCCGTCGCGGCAGCCGGCCTGATCGGCTTTATCGGCCTGGTGGTGCCGCATCTGATGCGCCTGCTGGTCGGCCCGGATCACCGGGTGTTGCTGCCCGCGTCGTTGCTGGCCGGTGCCAGTCTGCTGTTGCTGGCCGATCTGGCGGCGCGCCTGCTGTTGGCGCCGGCCGAGTTGCCCATCGGCATCGTGACTGCGCTGATAGGCGCTCCGTTCTTTCTATATCTGTTGGTGCGAGGGCGTTCCTGATGCTGCGGGCAAACAACTTGCTGGTACGTCGTGGCAACCGCACGGTACTGGCGAACATCGATATCAAGTTGCGCCCAGGTGAAGTGCTGGGTGTGCTGGGGCCCAATGGCGCCGGCAAAAGCACCCTGCTCGCTGCTTTATGCGGCGACCTGGCGACCAGCGAAGGCAGGGTCAGCCTCGACGAGCGTCCACTCGCCGACTGGCCGGGTCAGGAACGGGCCAAACGCCTGGCCGTGCTGCCGCAGAGTTCGAGCCTGAACTTTGCGTTTTCGGTCAATGAAGTCGTCGGCATGGGTCGCTTGCCCCACGCCAGCGGCCGCGCGCGCGATGCCGAAATCGTCGCCGAGGCGCTCAAAGCCGCCGATGCGCTTCATCTTGCCGGACGCAGCTACCTGGCCCTGTCCGGCGGTGAACGCCAGCGCGTGCATCTGGCGCGGGTGCTCGCTCAGCTCTGGCCCGGTGCCAAAGGGCAAACCCTGCTGCTCGATGAACCGACGTCAATGCTCGATCCGCTGCACCAGCACACCATTTTGCAAGCCGTGCGTGATTTCGCCGAGCGCGGCGCCGCGGTGCTGGTGATCCTGCACGACCTCAACCTGGCCGCACGTTACTGCGATCAACTACTGTTGTTGCAACAGGGCCTGCCCCACGCCTACGGCCCACCGGCAGAGGTGCTGACCGCCGAAGCGCTGGCGGCGGTGTATGGGCTGGAGGTGCTGATTCAGCAACACCCGGAGCGCGGCCACCCGTTGATCATCGCGCGCTGATGCCGCCCCCTCCTCTGTCATCGAGGGGGCACCTGTCCAATAAGGAAAACCGATGCGCTTTCTGTTGCTCTGTGCATTCAGCCTGTTGGCTGCCTGCCAAACCCATCAGGTCACACCACTGCCGGCGCCGATCACTCCGCAAGGGCGTGATCACACCGACCTTGGGGTCATCCGTGAACTCGCCACGGGCCGTACGCTGACACCGCAAGAACTGGTCGAACGCCTGGCCGTTGTGCCTCGGGTATTGGTCGGTGAACAACACGACAACCCGGACCACCACGCCCTGCAATTGTGGCTGCTGCGCGAACTGGCGGTACAACGGGCCCAGGGCAGCCTGCTGATGGAAATGCTCAACCCCGATCAGCAGGCCAGGGTCGATGCCGCGCAGGCCGCGACCCGCGCGGGCCAGCCACCGGCCGATGCGTTCACGGCGCTGGCCTGGCAGGCCAATTGGGATTGGAGCGTGTATGGCGCACTCGTCACCTATGCGCTAAGGCAGCCGTATCCGCTGCTGGCGGCGAACCTGGACCGCACGCAGATCATGCAGATTTACAAACAGCGCCCGGTACTCACGGGGCAAGCGTCCACCACCCAACAGGTGCAGGCGACCTTGCTGGACGACATCCGCGAATCCCATTGCGGCCTGCTGCCCGAAGCGCAGATGCCGGCCATGCTCGCCGTGCAGCAGCAACGTGACCGGCGCATGGCCGAACGCCTGATGGCCGCGCCGACGCCTGCACTGCTGCTGGCCGGTGCCTTCCACGTGCGCAAGGATCTAGGCGTGCCGCTGCACCTGAAGGACCTCGGTGCCGGTGAAGGGAATGCGGTGTTGATCCTGGCCGAAGCAGGCAAGACCGTGACCGTCGAAAGTGCGGATTATGTCTGGTACACCGCCGCGCAACCGCAACAGGATCATTGCGCGAAGCTGCGTCGTTAACCGGAATCGAACGGGCCCTGCGAGTGTGCAAGGCCCGATCCTTACCGGAGCACCGTCATTCAGAAAGGAACGGTCAGCTTCAGCCGATAGGCATTGCCCTCGGCCCGATTGCGCACCTCGGTCTCCTGTTCCCATTTGGCCGTGAGAAACCACCCCGAATTGCTGGTGTATTTCACGGACGGACCAATTGCCAGCGCCCGCCCCTTGTTGTCCTCTATACGCTCACCGTTCTGCCGGTCATCCGTGGTCTGGTACAGCACATAACCACCGACTCCGACCACCCAACCGTTACCAAGGCCCCAGCCCAGGGCGTAGTCAACATGCGCTTCCTGGCCGGAACGATAATCCGTGGCATCATTGCGCAGGTTGAAGTCGTACATCATTTTGGCGTCGACGTTGAGTCCGTTCGGATCGATATACGACACCGCCAGCACGGGCTCGATCACCCAATAATTGCGACCGATGTTCGCCTGGTCACCACGGTCGTAGCGACCCGAAGGTGCGATGAAATCCAGTGCCAGAATACTGTGCAGCTTTTCGCTGTGATGAAAACCCAGCGCTGGCCCGAAGATGATGTCGCCCAGGCCCTGCTTGCTTTGCGACTGACCGTTGACTTCCACCTTGAGGTCAACCAGCGGCACCAAGGCGTGCACGGCCAGGTTGCCGCCGAGTATTTTCTGATCGGTCACCCAGATCAGGCGTGGCGCAATCGAGTCGGCCCGTACACTGAAATCCACGGGGAGCTTCTCCCCGTGATTGCCGCGCAAAGAATCCGCCTCGTAGTGACCGACAAAAAACTGTGAATACAGACCTGGCGGCGGCATCGCCCCGGACATGTAGTTCTCCGCCCCCATCGGATAGGATGAACCTCCGTTCTCCGTGGCCTGAACCCCGGTACTGGCAATCGCCAGCAAACTCAATCCGATATGGCACAAGGTGTTTGCACGTGTGGCTCTGAATACAGCATTCATGATCGAGGACCTTTTGTTATTTTTATAGGCAGCCAGGCGCAGCCGATCGTCAAGACGATCTGCTGCGTCCGGCATTTTTTGCAACCCGGAGACGGTGAAACTCAGATGCGTTTGAATAACGCCGAGCGTGTGTTCTCACCGGAGCCATCGGCGGCGCTGTAAAAACGCTCCATAAAGATGTCGCGCTCAAACAGCCGCCCTTGCATCAGGCAGGTAATAGCGGAATCGATCATCACTGGTGGTCCGCACAGATAAGCCTTGCGACCGCTGAAACGACCGTCGAAATGCTGTTTTGCAGCGTCATGCACGTACCCCTTGAACCCTGCCCATTCGCTATCCTCGACCGCCTGGCTGAGCGCTGGCACATAGGTGAAGTTGGCGTGCTCTCGCGCCAGCACTTCGAACAGCTCGCGGTTGTACAACTCCGCCCGATTGCGCGCCCCCTGGAACAGCACGATCTGGCGGATATCCCCCGCATCAAGCAGGTCGATGATCATCGACTGCGGGCTCGACAGACCGGAGCCGCCGGCGATGAAGATCAAATCTCCCCCCTGCGAGGAACGGACGAAGAACTGCCCATAGGGCCCGGACAGTTCCACCGCGTCGCCGACCTTCAAGTCATCGTGGATCTTGCCGGTGACCACTCCGCCCTCGACCCGCCGCACATGCAATTCGACTTCATCGGCGCGGCTGGGCGGGTTGGCCAGCGAAAACGCTCGCGTGCCCTCGATCCCGGGTAACTGCAGGTTGATGTATTGACCGGCCTGGAACGCCATCGGCCGATCGAGTTTAAGATGCACGCCCTTGATGGTGGGCGACAGATCCACCAGTGCACTGACCACCGCATGGAAGTCCTCGATGGGGTGCCCGAGGAAGTCCGGGTCTGCATCGATGTCAGCCTCGATCACCATGTCGCTTTGCGGAATCGCACAGCACGCCAGCACCTTGCCCTCGTCGCGTTCCATGTCCATCAGCGCAAAGGACGAGGCCGCGCCAAGGTCCGCTTCGCCCTCCAGCACCTGGACCTTGCAGGTGGCGCACGTGCCATGGCCGCAGGCGAATGGCAACCAGACACCCTGTCGCAGCGCGGCCTGAAGAATCGTCTGGCCCTCTTCCACTTCGATCTGTTCGCCAGTGGGTTCGATGGTTACTTGGTAGCTCATCACCGAGTCCTCAATTGAAGCTGCCGGCAATGCCGTTCAAGCCAGGGGTGTCGAGGTGTAGCAGGCTCTTATGGTCGATGCCGTTGGCAACCAGGCTGTCTCCGTAGACCGGAGAGAACGGCTGATCGTTGAGGCGCCATAGCGCACGGCTGAAGTCGACCCGCGCCGCATCCGGGTGGGAGGCAATCGACGGTTTGACCACCTGCTCGATGAAGTCGCTGAACGGCATCGCCGGGGGCAGTGGAAAAGTAAACGGGGCACAGAACATCAGGTGTTTTTCCCAGCACAGGTACACCAGTTGCAGGCCATGGAAATTTTCCTGGCGGTCCAGGGGTTGGGCCTCATAGGCGCCAATGGCAGTCACGGGCATGATCGTTTCCTTATTGTTGTCAGTTGGAATGTGGGAGCGAGCCTGCTCGCGAACGCGGTGCAACAGACACTCAAGCGGTGAATGTCATGGACTCATCGCGAGCAAGCTCGCTCCCACAGTGATACGCAGGGTCAACCGGTCTTTTGCAGGTCCGGGTCAACGGGAGCGCTATTGCGATCGTTCGGATGCCAGTCCTGCCAGCGTCGATGTTCGGCGGAGCCCAAATATTCGAAGTTGTCCTGGCCGGGATTGATGTTGTAGTAGTCACGCACCACCGACTCGACATCCGCGCCACCACAGTTGCCTTGCAGGATCTGATGCACCGGTAGCCAGGCCTGGATGTACTTGGTCGGCTCGTACTCGAAAATGTCGCAGCAACCCTGGGAGCAGAAGTGATAACGCTCGCCTTCATGCTCGGCGCTGCGATGACTGAGGGTGGTCTGGTCATCCGGTTCGCCGAACGACAGCGGGATCTGGCAGATCTGGCAGAGCATCGGCAGCGTCGGGTTGTAAAACCGCTCGCCCTTTTCCTGCAGGGCACGCCAGTGTTCGAATCGTGGCCGATAGATTTTGTCGAAGGTGTCCGGGTACTTCTCCGAGAGCCAGTCCAGTTCCTCGTCGGTCGGCATCCAGGTGTGGAAGTTGGTCGCCTGGCTGTACTGGTAGAAAATTGACCAGGCCTGATGGCTGACGTGGTCCTTGGCGATATTGGCCTCTTCAACATGCTTGGGCGGACGAATGCCGTAGCGCTCAAGGTCCTTGAACAGCGCACCGCCGGCCTCTTCGAAATACACGCCCCAGGCTTCGGACCAGGACATGACTTTATTGGGCAGCATGTAGTCCATCATCATCCCCACCAGCGTCAGCAAGCGGTAACCGCGCCAGAACCACTTGTCGATCCAGCGCTGGATAATCGGCACGTTGTCTTCGTGCTGCTCCAGCAGGAACTTGATCACTTCCAGGCCCAGGGTCATGTGCCGGGCTTCGTCGGACTGTGCGGAGAAGCCAAACGTCACCGTGGCCATATCACCGTTGAACGCAGCACCCGACATGAAGGGAACGAACAACAGGTTGGTCAGCACGTATTCGAACGAGAACGAGATGGCCGTAAGAAACTCGAATGGGCCGGCCGTGCGCGCATCCTCGAAGAACGACTTGGGTACCGAGAGGAACCACACGCGATCATGCATATGGGCGAAATCATGCAGGCCGTTGAAGTGTTTGTTGTAATGGCTCATGGCGTGAATCTGCGTCTGCACGTGACGCAATTCATCGATGGCCTGCATCTGGCAGGCGATCCGCGCGCCGGCACCGCTGAACTGCCTGCCGACCCGGGCGAAACCTTGATAGGCCTGGTACTCCAGCGGCGTGACACCCGAGAGAAAGAGTTTCAGGGCATTGACGTAACGGGCATCCGACAGTGTGGTATGGCCGTTGTTTTGCGAGAACGCGTCGAAGATCGCGTAGAGTTTTTTCTCTTTCTCGGCCTGGTATTTCCAGTAGGTGTCCATGGTCAGGCGGAACGGATCTTCCCACTTGTCCCAGTCGGTGATCTTGATCCCCTCAAAGCGCTCATGAGGGTAAATATCCTCGTGTGTCTGGTAGCTGGGCTCCCAATCCAGGTCACGGGTCATGCAGCGGTATTTTTCTTTGGCATTGAGGCGTTTTTTCACGGCCATGATGGCACTCCCGAATTCTTGTTATGGATCAAACCCTGGCTTGAAACCGGCAATCAGTTGTTCCAGTACAGGGAGAAGCTGTCGTCCTCTTCCACGACGTTGCCGCCAAGGGTGATCACGTACATCAGCATTTCCTGGATATCCCAGGGGCTGCCAGTGAGCGCTTCGACCGTTTCGCGATGGATTTCCAGTCGACCCTGGGCTTCGATGCGGATCATCGATGGCTGATGCTCAATCGCGGCATTCGGGTTGTCCTGGACGATGGCTTCGACGATCGAGCGCGCGTAGTCGGTGTCCTGCAGGTTCATGTACACGAAGGAAGTCATACGCAGGCTCCTGTCAGGCCGAGCTTCTTCAGGCGGGCGTTGAACTCGCTGCACACGGCATCCAGTGCGGACTCATCGATCCCCAGGCCAGCCAGCAGCTGGAGTGCATCGACCGAACGCTGGCTCCAGTGGTCGATCCAGCCTTGAACGAGGGCCTTGTTGGTGGTGCTTTCGTTGACCACGGTCTTGAGCAGGGCATCGACCCAGCGCTGGCTTTCGGCAAACCACAGGCGCATGAACTCGGTCAACATGCCGACCTGGCCTGCGCCATTGGCTGACAGTTGTTCGTCGAGCTTGTGGAACAGCAGCGGGTATACCAGGCCATCGCTGACCAGGTTTTGCGCCACGGTCAACTCGAACCAGTCGCGCACCACCAGCGTGTCCTCGACGTAGCGGCGCACGCCCTGCCACGCGGGATCGTCCAGCCACTGCTGCCGGGCTTGAGCCAGGAGAAGGACATCGCCGTCATCGAGCATCAGGCCGATGCGCGACAGGTATTGCGCAATGCCCAAGCGATCCATGGCCTGGAACATGTGCATCTGCGTCACGCTGGTGCCAAAACCGTCGGCCGCGATGTTGCTGTTGTTCATGTTGGCGCCCATCTCGGCGTGGCGCAGTGGCAACAGCAGCCGGCTGATCAGTTGGGCATTGGTCGCCGAGAGGCCGGCAAGCATGTCGCGCTTCTCGCAAAACGCGTAATCGTGCTCGGCGTTTTCCTGCATCCTGGCCCGGGCCTGGACGTAGGCGCCGTAGTAATACTGGCGCGGGTCGCTGACGGCGTACCAGTCAGCCATGACCACCGCGGTACGTGTGGCATCGTTGAGCAGCTTGTCCGGTTGCCATAGCGGCCGATAATGGAAATTGGTCGCTGACTCCAGGTCGAAACTGGCTTCCTGGTAACGGCTGGCAACCTTGTCGCCAAACCGGCGACGAGTGTGGCTGAACGTGTTGCGGATCGTCTCGACGGTCGTCGTCTTGATCTCGACACTCATGGAGTGGACTCCTGTAATTATTGTTGGGGGGGTTGGTCGGATTCGGCATCTCGGGTTTCGCCGTAGCGCCACTTGCGCGCATCGGCATCGAGGGCTTCGGCCATCTGCGCGTCCATGTGCTGGACCCGGTGGTTTTCGCAGAACTGCTTGAACGCCTGATGCGGCAACACGAGTTCAACGAACAGCTCGGGATAGCCAATGGCGAAATCGAATTCGACAAAGGCATCGCCCGGCATGCTGCGTACACGGATGTAGCGCGGCATCTGGTCGAAGGTATTGGCAGGTTGGTTCATGCTCGGGTCTCCCTTGTTGTTCCGGGTATGGAGCAACAAGGGTGCCAGCGGTGGAAATCCACTCGAACAAAGATTTAAATACCCTTTAAAACAACGTCTTATGAAAAATAAAAGAGAGATGCGAAGGTTCATGAGCACTGTCGGGAGCAAGCAGTCGTACCAACGATTTGATCATTTGCTCAAACCTTGCCAACCCCTTCGAGCAAATGACCAATCGTGCGGAGATTGACTTTTGATGTACTTTCAGGCCGCTTAGAAAAAGAAAAACCGACCTGCCTTGCCCAAGAAATTCCGGTCGTTACGATGCGAAAAAAAACCGCCATTGCCTGAGCGGAAAAGCATCTCCACCCCAAATAACTACAATCAGGGGCGCACTGAATGATCACCAAGTACAAGGCCTCGCAGCACCCGCCGTCGCTCAAGGACCTGACCGACCAGGTGCGCTTTCTCGGCAGCGAAGGCAAGATCTGGCTGGATGAGCAACGCATGCTGTTGATCCAGGTTTCGATGATGGCCTCATGCAGACGCGAGCTGATCGAGATGCTCGGCGTCGAACGGGCCAAGGGCTTTTTTATGCGCCTGGGCTACCAGTCCGGACTCAAGGATGCGGAACTGGCACGCAAACTTCGGCCACATGGCAGTGATGTGGAGATGTTCTTCACCGGCCCGCAACTGCACTCGCTCAAGGGAATGGTCAACGTCCGCCCCCAGGAAATAGATATCGACCTGGAGAATGGCCAGTTCTATGCCGACATCGAGTGGCAGGACTCCTTCGAGGTCGAAAACTGCCAAACGGAAAACCTGCATTCCGACCAGCCGGTGTGCTGGATGCTGCTCGGCTATGCCATCAGCTACAGCTCGTTTTTCCTCGGTCGCCAGATCATCTACAAGGAGGTCAGTTGCCGGGGATGCGGCGGAGAGCAATGCCGGATCATCGGCAAACCCGCTGAGCAATGGGAGGATGCCGAAGAAATCATGCGCTACTTCCAGAGCGATCCAATCATCGATGAGCTGCAGGCACTGCAGGTGCAGGTGGCCAATATGCGCCAGCGCTTGCAGATCGAAGCCGGCAAGTTCTACGGCATCGGCCAGTCGGCGGTGTACCGCAAAACATGCGCATTGATCGACAAAGTGGCCCTGGGCAAGGCCTCGGTGCTGCTATTGGGTGAGACCGGAGTTGGCAAGGAAGTCATCGCCCGTAGCCTGCATTTGCGCAGCGAGCGCGCTGGCGGCCCTTTCATCGCGCTGAACTGCGCAGCCATCCCGCCAGACCTGATCGAAGCCGAGTTGTTCGGCGTGGAAAAAGGCGCCTACACCGGGGCGCAGCAGTCGCGCATGGGCCGCTTCGAACGGGCCAATGGAGGCTCGTTGTTTCTCGATGAGATTGTCGAGTTGACACCGCGTGCCCAAGCCTCGCTGCTGCGCGTATTGCAGGAGGAAGAACTGGAGCGCGTCGGCGACTCACAGACTCGTCAGGTCAATGTACGGGTCATCACCGCGACCCATGAAGACCTTGAAAACGCGGTCCGCCAAGGCCGATTCAGGGCAGACTTGTTCTATCGCCTGAACGTGTTTCCGGTACGTATCCCGGCCTTGCGCGAACGTCGCGAGGACATCCCGCTGCTGATCGAACACTTCCTGGAAAAACTCCATGCCAGCTACAGGAAAAAAACCCTGGGCCTGTCTGACCGAGCGCTGGAGGTATGCCTGCATTACGACTGGCCCGGTAATATCCGTGAGCTGGAAAACCTGATGGAACGCGGCGTGATCATCACCGACGAGAACCAGAGCATCACCGTTGACGCGCTGTTCCCCCATTCACCGCAACTGGCCGAAAGCATCGGGCTGGCCAGCGACGGGCGCCTGGTCAAGGCGACACCGAGCGATAACACGGGCTGGGTCGACAAGATCATCGACAGTGGCATGCCACTGGACTCGGTCGAAGACGCGCTGATTCACGCCGCCATGGAGCGCAGCCAGCAGAACGTGTCGGAAGCAGCTCGCCTGCTCGGCATCACCCGCCCCGCGCTGGCCTACCGCTTGAAAAAGTCCCCGACCTGATCCCTGCTCCAGGATTGTTCATTTGAACAATCCTGACAGCCGGTAGTGATCATTTGCTCAATGCCGGTTGTTCCAATGCCGCACCTGCGTCATTACGCCCCACCCCCCGGTCCAATCGTCTAATCCAGCCCCGCGCACCGGCACAGTTTGTTAACATCCCCGCGATTTTTCGTCTGTACAGTCATCACGCTGTCATTTCAGCCTGTTCAACAGGATGCTTTTTTCCATGAGTACTTTGTATACCCGCCGAACCGTCCTGCAAGGCATGGGCCTGTTGAGCCTGGGCCTGCTCGCCGGTTGCGACGACAGCAGCAAGCTGTCGTTCAAGTACGGCAAAGACCTCAGCGACAAGATCATGGGGCGTAACTTCAAGCTCAAGAACGCTCAGGGCGAAACCCGGATGCTGGGCAGCTATCGCGGCCTGATGCCGATGGTGTTCTTCGGTTTCACCCAGTGCCCGGCCGTGTGCCCCACCACACTGGCCCGTGCGGCCCAGGCCAAGAAACTGATGGGTCGCGACGGCGAAAGGCTGCAGGTGATCTTCATCACCCTGGACCCTGAGCGCGACACGCCAGAGATGATCGATAAATACGTGAAAGCCTTCGACCCGAGTTTCGAAGCGCTGTACGGCACCCTGGAAGAAACCGCCACCACCGCCAAGGAATTTGGCGTGTTCTTTGAAAAAGTGCCGAGCGGCGATACCTATACCCTCTCCCATACCGCGACCAGCTATGTCTTCGACTCCCGGGGCACTCTGCGCCTGGGACTGTCCACGTCCCTGACGGCCCAAGAGTGCGCAGAAGACCTGCTCACCGTGATGGAGGTTTGCTGAAATGAATGCCCCGCAGGCTAAAAACCGTTTCGCACAACGCTGCAAGCAACTGGCGTTGGGCTTGTCCCTGGTCGGCCTGGCCTTTCAAGTGTCGGCACAAACCGAGGTCGACGACGCCTGGGTCCGCGCCACCGTGGCCGGCCAGCCGTCGAGCGGTGCCTTCATGACCGTCACCGCGAGCAGCGACAGCAAACTGCTGAGCGTGCAAACGCCGGCTGCCAAGCTGGTGCAGATTCATGAAATGAGCATGAAAGACGACGTGATGAAAATGCAGCAGGTGCAGTCCGTTGCGCTGCCGGCCGGCAAGCCGGTGAGCTTCGATCCCAACGGCTATCACATCATGCTGATGAATCTCACAGGTCAGATCAAGGAAGGCGACAAGGTACCGCTGACCCTGACCGTCGAAAACGCCAAGGGCGAGAAAGAGTCGATTCAGGTTGAAGCCGTTGCCAAGGCGATTGGCACCATGGACCACAGCAAGATGATGCATGACCACAGCAAGATGAATTGATTTTCTCGTAGTATCGCAACACCAAAAAGATCGCAGCCTGCGGCAGCTCCTATGAAATCGGTGTAGGAGCCGCCGCAGGCTGCGATCTTTTTTTGATCAAGACCTTTTCATGTCAACTCAAACGAGCTTGAGCACCACGTTGATGTTGTTGCGCGTGGCTTTCGAGTACGGGCAATACTGGTGCCCAGTGTCGACGATTTTCTGTGCGGTTTCACGGTCCAGCCCTGGCAGGCTGACATTGAGCCGTGCCTGCAGCAGGTAGCCGCCTTCATTGGTGCCCAAATCAACCTCGGCATCGACGGCCACATCCTTGGGCAGCGCCACTTTCATTTCCCTGGCTGCAACCTGCATGGCGCCGATGAAACAGGCTGACCACCCGGCAGCGAACAGTTGCTCGGGGTTAGTACCGCCACCGCCCGCACCCGGCGACGACAGCTTCACGTCGAGGATTCCGTCGGAGCTGCGGGACGCGCCGTCACGCCCGCCGGTGGTGTGGGTTTGGGCGGTGTACAACACTTTATCGATCTGGCTCATGGTGACCTCCTGATTGAGTTGTAAGAAACCGGTTTTGCACCCCATCGGGTCGCTGGGATGGTCAATCAATATAGACGCCACAGCCCCACACCGCGGTCGATCCGACCGGCGCCCGCTTCTTCTTTATTTACGCGCCAACTTGTACCTGACGCAGTCCTCATAAAAGCTCTGGCGCACAGCAGTCGGTTTGAATCGCGACGGACTGTCATAAGTTTGCTCTGTAATGCCAAGAGCCATCATGCGCATCCAGCTTTTGGCGAACTTGTAGACCTGGATTTTCTGCCGGGCGGCATACAAGGAAACACCTGAAAGCTTGAGTTCCTGTGCCCTTGCAGCGGTGCCTGCACCCCAACTGCACATGTACTGATCATTGGCGGCAAGTTCTTTTGCTTGAGCCGAGTTAGCTATGCCCGCAACTATTAGCGGGATTAATGCGATCCATATCTTGCGCATTTCGACCTATCTAACCAATTGAAAACCAAGTAATTTTGAAGAGAACTTTGAAACTTGGGGGCCAGCATCGTGCCTTTTCTGCAAATAAATGAAAAAGCCGGATGGGGGGGCCGTCAATTTCTTGCGAGTTTTCAAACCTTTGCTATAGCTAAGGTTCTCAATCGCCAACTAAGTGAGGCAACGGAATGTCAGTCGCAAAGAAAATGAGTGTGGGGCAACTGACAATGTTGACCGCCGTCAACATGTTGGGCTCAGGCATTGTGCTGCTACCGACGAAACTAGCGGAAGTCGGTGCGATTTCGATCCTCTCCTGGCTGGTGACGGCCACCGGTTCCCTCGCTCTGGCCTACGCCTTTGCGCGATGCGGGATGCTCAGCCGAAAGACCGGCGGCATGGGCGGTTATGCCGAATACACCTTCGGTAAAGCGGGTAACTACATCACCAACTACACCTATGGTCTCTCGCTGTTGATTGCCAACGTGGCGATCAGTATTACCGCGGTCGGCTATATCCAGGTGTTGTTCGGGATAAAACTCGATTCACTGCAAGTAGGCTTGGCGACTATTGCTCTGTTGTGGATCACCACCTTCGCCAACTTTGGCGGTGCGAGCATTACCGGCCGGATTGGCGCGATCACAGTCTGGGGTGTAATTGCACCGGTGGTGCTGGTATCCACGGTGGGCTGGTTCTGGTTCGACAGCAGCGTTTACGCCGCTGGCTGGAACCCCCACGACAAGGGTTGGTTCGAAGCGGCAGGCGCCTCGGTGGCAATTACCCTGTGGGCCTTCCTCGGTCTGGAATCGGCTTGCGCCAACACCGACGCGGTGGAAAACCCTGAGCGCAACGTACCGATTGCGGTGCTGGGCGGCACCTTGGGTGCAGCGGTGATCTACATCGTTTCCACCAACGTCATCTTCGGTATCGTCGGCAACGAAGAACTGGTCGCGTCCACCGCGCCGTTCGGCCTGGTGTTCGCCAAGATGTTCACTCCAATGGTTGGCGACATCGTGATGGCAGCGATGGTGCTCGCCTGCATCGGTTCGTTGCTGGGCTGGCAGTTCACGATTGCCCAGGTGTACAAAAGCTCGGCCGACACCGGTTACTTCCTGTCGATCTTCGCCAAGGCCAACAAGGCGGGCACACCGATTGTCGGCATGCTGGTACTGCTCGCCGCACAGACCGCGCTGGCCCTGCTCACCATCAGCCCCGACTTGAGCAAGCAGTTCGATACCCTGGTCAATCTCGCGGTGGTGACCAACCTGGTGCCTTACATCCTGTCCATGGCCGCGCTGATGACCATGCAGAAAGTCTCCAACGTGCCGGAAGGCAAGGCACTGGTGACCAACGTCATTGCCCTGATCGCGGCGGCCTACAGCTACCTGGCGCTGTACAGTTCCGGTGAGCAGGCCCTGATGCTGGGCGGCGTGGCCACGATCGTTGGTTACACCTTGTTCGGCTTCGTCAACAACCGTCTGATCCGCCTCGAAGCACTCAACAATAGCGTACCGACGCAAACCGTCAGCGCGCAGCACCTCACTGCCGAGCCAGTGCCGGTGAACAATCTGAATACAGCCACTATGGAGGTTCAAGCATGACGGAATATAAACACTCGCTGGGCATGTTGGCGCTACTGGTCAGCAGTCCGCCGGACAAACGAACGGTGTTTGGCCGCGCCCTGGATCAACTGGTCCACGACGTAGAGGGACGTGGTGTCAGCGTACTGGCCTCGGAAAGCCTCACCGATGCCGCCTCGATCCTGCGCTCGGACCCTGCCATTCAATGCGTGCTCATCCGATGGGAAATGGACACCAGCGAAGGCCACGCCGACTGCACCAAACTGTTGGTCAAGCTGCGCGAGCGCAACACCCGGGTGCCGGTGTTCCTGATCAGTGACCGTACCACCGCGTCGACCATTCCGTTATTGGTCATGCAACACGCCGACGACTTCATCTGGCTGCCCGAGGACACCTCCCGTTTCCTCAGCGGGCGCATCCTGGCGGCCATCGAACGCTATCGCCAGGCCGCCCTGCCGCCGATGTTCGGCGCGCTGGTGAAGTTTGCCCGCAGCTATGAATACTCGTGGCACACCCCCGGCCATGCCGGCGGCACCGCGTTCCTGAAAAGCACCGCAGGCCGAGCCTTCTACGAGTTCTTCGGCGAGAACCTGCTGCGTTCCGACCTGTCGATCTCGGTGGGCGAACTCGGTTCGCTGCTCGATCACAGCGGCCCTATCGGCCAGGGCGAACGCTATGCCGCCAAGGTCTTCGGTGCTCACCGCACGTACTACGTGACCAACGGCTCGTCGATGTCCAACCGCGTCATCCTCATGGCCAGCGTCACGCGCAACCAGATCGCCCTGTGCGACCGCAATTGCCACAAGTCCGCCGAGCACGCGATGACCCTGTCCGGGGCGATTCCGACCTACCTGGTACCGACCCGCAACCGCTACGGCATCATCGGCCCGATCCTGCCGCAGACCCTGAGTGCCGAAGGCGTGAAAGCCGCCATCGCCAACAACCCGCTGGTCAAGGCAGGCATCGACCCGACGCCAGTGCACGCCATTGTCACCAACTCCACCTACGACGGCCTGACCTACAACGTCACCCGCGTCGAAGAGTTGCTGGGCGAAAGTGTGGATCGTCTGCACTTCGACGAAGCCTGGTACGGTTATGCGCGTTTCAACCCGCTGTACAGCGGACGCCATGCCATGCACGGCAACCCGGCCGATCACGACAAGTCCAAGCCGACCGTGTTCGCCACCCAGTCGACCCACAAGTTGCTGGCCGCACTGTCCCAGGCCTCGATGATCCACGTGCGTAACGGGCGTAACCCGATCGAACATGCGCGCTTCAACGAGTCGTACATGATGCACGCCTCGACCTCGCCGAACTACGCGATCATGGCCTCCTGCGACGTCAGCTCGGCGATGATGGAAGCTCCGAGCGGGCAGATTCTCACCAACGAGTCGATCGAAGAAGCCATCAGTTTCCGCCAGGTTCTCTCGCGCATGCACAACGAGATGCTGAGCAAGGATGACTGGTTCTTCACCTGCTGGCAGCCGCCGACCGTACAGGTTGGCGCAGCGACCGTGCCGTTCCATGAGGTCGACCCGGCCACGCTGAAAACCGACCCGAACTGCTGGGTCCTGCACCCGAACGCGGTCTGGCACGGCTTCGGCGACATCGAAGACGGTTACTGCATGCTCGACCCGATCAAGGTCTCGGTACTTGCCCCGGGCATGGGCGACGACGGCAACCTGCTCGCCAACGGCATCCCCGCCTGCGTGGTCACGGCGTACCTGGGTCGTCAGGGTATCGTGGTCGAGAAGACTACCGACTTCACCATCCTGTTCCTGTTCTCCATCGGCATCACCAAAGGCAAGTGGGGCACGCTGCTCAACGCCCTGCTCGACTTCAAGCGTGACTACGACGACAACGCCGAGCTCGAGCTGTGCCTGCCCGACCTGTACAACGCCAACCAGCATCGTTATGCCGGCATGGGCCTGAAGGATCTGGCCGACGAAATCTTCGCCGCCATGAAGAAACACAAGACCACCGCCAACATGTCCCAGGCCTTCGGCACCCTGCCAAAAGCCGAGTTCAGCCCGGTGGAGGCCTACGAAAAACTGGTGCGCAACGACATCGAGCTGGTGACGCTCAACGAAGCCGCCGGACGCCTCGCCGCGACCGGTATCGTGCCGTATCCACCAGGTATCCCGTTGCTCATGCCGGGAGAGAACGCGGGCCCAGCGGACGGTCCGTTGCTGGCGTATCTCAAGGCACTGGAAGCCTTCGACAAATCCTTCCCCGGCTTCACCCATGACACCCACGGGATCGAAGTCGAAGACGGCGTTTATCGGATGCTGGTACTGAAATAGGTCACGCAGTTTCACTGCAACACCTGTGGGAGCGAGCCTGCTCGCGATAGCGTTTTTGCAGTCAACATCACTGTTGCCTGACACGACGCCATCGCGAGCAAGCTCGCTCCCACATTGCTTTGCATCCCCCAAAAAATCCCTATGGGCAAACTCGATCACAGCGCTCTATGATTGATCCCCATGACCACCACCGCTGCGATCCGCTCACCCTGCCCGCCCGGCGCCTGCGACTGCGGGCGTGACCCGTTGCTGGAAACACCAGGGGCGGACCTGCGCATTCTGTTTCTGACCCGCAACGAAGAAAAACGCCTGATCGAACGCCTGGAGAACCTGCAGAGCCTGAGCGATCTGGAGCACCTGCAACGGCGCATGCTCGAACAGTTGGGCATCCGCGTGGACATCGCCCCCGGTTTCAACGAAGTGCGCACCATGCGCGGCATCGGTATCCAGGTTGGTGAACTGCCGGGGCTGTGTCGCAAGACCCGCGCCAACATCCCCGCCGCCATCCGCCGGGCCTTGGAAAAGCGCCCGGAGATCGCCTACGACCTGCTCAATGCCAACGACCTGTTGCGTGACGCCTGATGAAACCTCCTCTCGAATTCCCCCTCACCGACGAGATTCTCACCTCGTTCGCCCTGGCCATCGGGGCCGACCTGCAGGGCTACCGCAACCACATTTACCGAGTGCTGAATTTCCATGGTGCCCTGCGCGGTGCCGATGGCCTGTCCCCGGACGCCGTACAAATCGCGGCGGCGTTTCATGACATGGGTATCTGGACCGATGACACCCTCGACTACCTGCCGCCGTCCATTGCCCTGGCCACCGAGTACCTCGACAACCAGCAACGGCCGGAACTGAAGGATGAAGTCAGCGCGTTGATACTTGAGCATCACAAGCTGCGCCGATATCGCGGTGCCTACGCCGACAGCGTCGAACCCTTCCGCCAGGCCGATCTGGTGGACGTGTCCCTGGGTCTGGTGCGTTTCGGCTTGCCCCGCAGCTTCATCAAAACCGTGCAGGCGACCTTTCCCGATCACGGTTTTCACTCGATGCTGATGAAGCTTTCAGCCCGGCAACTCATCCGCTCGCCGCTGCGCCCGCTGCCCATGTTGCGCTGGTGAAACAGGCGTCTGTTACCCCCCTCGAAAATGCACCGGAACAGGATCAGCGGTCATACAGGAATCGCGAGGCACTGCTATGCCTTCCTTGGGAGATTTTGCCGCAAGCCAGCCAGGACGGAACTGGAAACCCAAGCGTGGCCACGGCCCCGGCGCCAGCCAGGTACGCGCAGACAACAGGTGCCGATGTGCAACAGGAGGTGGCCGATGTTATTCATCGTCAGCTGGACAATCAGCCCGGACAACCGTGATGCCGCAATCGCACGTTTTCTCAAGACCGGTGGCGCACCGCCCGCAGGCGTCACCATGCACGGGCGCTGGCACGCTGTAGGGAGTTCGGCCGGCTTCGGCATTGCCGAGGCGAGTGATTTTGTGCCGATTCAAAAATGGGTACTGGAGTGGAACGACCTGATGAGCATGGACGTGCATGCCGCATTGACCGATGAGCAAATCGCGCCATTGCTGGCCGCCACTGCCGACCGGAAATGACGAAGGGAGGGCGGCGAGTATCGCTCGCCGCCCGATTTGAGCGGCTGCTTTAGCGGAACGCCATTTCGCAGAAAAGTGCCTGAAACACTCACTTTCTGACTATTCATTACTGGATATTTCGCAATTCAAACCTACTCTCTTCGCGGGGGGTAACGCATTTCAACGACGGTTGGGGGCTCGTCTCGATGTACTCACGCTAGTACGCAGGAGCTCGACATGAACCGGACAACCTTATCCTCGATGTTTGCAGTCCCCCTGTTGCTGTCTGCAATGGCGTTTCCCGGTCAGGCCCTGGCCGCCGACAAGGCCCCCAACATCCTGGTGATCATGGGCGACGATATCGGCTGGTCGAATATCGGCGTCTACAACCAGGGCATGATGGCCGGCAGAACCCCCAACCTCGACCAACTGGCGAATGAAGGCATGCGTTTCACCGATTACTACGCCGAAGCCAGTTGCACCGCCGGACGCGCCAACTTCATCACCGGCGAACTGCCGATTCGTACGGGCATGACCACCGTCGGCCAGGCCGGCTCGCCCGTGGGGATTCCCGCCGAAGCCGTCACCATCGCGACCGCGCTCAAGGCCATGGGGTATGCCACCGGCCAGTTCGGCAAGAACCACTTGGGCGACCTCAACCAGTTCCTGCCCACCGTCCACGGTTTCGATGAATTCTTCGGCTACCTCTATCACCTCGACGCCATGGAAGACCCGGCGCACCCCAATTATCCGAAGGAGCTGCTGGACAGCGTCGGCCCACGCAACATGGTCCACAGTTGGGCCTCCACCACCGATGACACGACCGTGATGCCGCGCTGGGGCAAGGTGGGCAAGCAGAAAATCGAGGATGCCGGCACGCTCTATCCGGAGCGGATGAAAACTGTCGACGAGGAGATTCGCGACAAGGCCTTCTCTTTCATCGACAAGGCCAAGCAGGACAACAAACCGTTCTTCGTCTGGCTCAACCCGACCCGCATGCACATCGTCACGCACCTGTCCGACAAGTACGAAGCCATGCGCAACTCGCAGAATGGCTGGTCGGAACAGGAAGCCGGCATGGCGCAGCTCGATGACATCGTTGGCGACGTCCTGGCGAAGCTGAAGAAAGACGGCATGGACGACAACACCATCGTGATCTTCACCACCGACAACGGTGCGGAAAACTTCACCTGGCCCGATGGCGGCACCACCCCGTTCGCCATGGGCAAAGGCACGGTCATGGAAGGTGGCTTCCGGGTGCCGGCAATCATTCGCTGGCCAGGCAAGGTGCCGGCCAATCAGATCGCCAACGGCATCATGTCCGGCATGGACTGGTTCCCGACCCTGGTCGCGGCGGCAGGCAACCCGAACATCACCGCCGAACTGCTCAAAGGCAAACAATTGGGCGATACCACCTACAAAGTTCACCTGGACGGCTATGATCAAACTCCAATGATCACCGGAAAAGGTCCGTCGAACCGACATGAAGTTTTCTACTTCGGAGAAAGCTCCTTGGGTGCAGTGCGCATAGACGACTACAAATATCGCTTCATTGACCAACCGGGTGGCTGGTTGGGGGCTAAAGTTGATGTGGACGTGCCGAACCTGACCAATCTTCGACTCGACCCATTCGAGCGCATGGGCTGGCCGGAAAATCAGGCCGCACAGGGTTCGCAACAATACTTCGACTGGTTCAAGTTCCAATTCTGGCGTTTCGTGTTCGTCCAGCAGCAGGTGGCCAAACTGGCTGAAACAGCGATCGAGTTCCCGCCGATGCAAAAAGGCGCGAGTTTCAACCTCGACTCGGTCAAAGCCAAGATCGCCAAGGCTCGAGCAGAGATGGCCAAGTAACAGCCGAATCCACGGGTGGCTGGTGCAGTCCACCCGTATTCGAAATGGACAATTGCTGAGGGATTTCAATGCAGATAAAAACAACTACCCTGCCCGCCACTGCGCTACTTGCCCTGTGCTGCCAGCAAGCCTGGGCCGGCGGCATCATGCTCTATGAAATCGGCACCGATAACGCCGGCCTGGCTAACGCCGGTGCCGCCGCCCGTGCCCAAGGCCCCTCGACCATCGCCAGCAACCCCGCGGGCATGAGCTTTCTGCCCGGTACACAAATCACCGCCGGCCTGCAGGTCCTGTACGGCGACCTGAGCTTCGACCGCGACTCCGGCACCAACACCCCGGGCAGCGGCAGTGGCAATGCCCTCGATCCGATTCCCGGTGGCAGCTTCTTCATCAGCCATGAACTGGACGAGCACTGGAGCGTCGGTTTCGGCCAGTACGGTGACTTCGGCCTGGCGGTCAATTACGACAATGACTGGTCCGGCCGCTACTTCGCACAAAACTCCAGCCTGCTCGGCTTGTCGCTGGTGCCCAGCGTGGCGTATCGCTTCAACGAGCAGTGGTCGGTGGGCCTTGGCATCAAGGCCATGTACGGCATGTTGAAGGCCGACACCGCCATCGACCGCTCCCCTTTCGGCTTCACTGACCGCGCTGACGGCCAATACAAGTACCGGGACAACACCTGGGGCTATGGCGCCAACGTCGGCGTGATCTACGCCCCGCAACCCGGCACGCGCATCGGCCTGACCTACACCAGCCAGGTCGACCTGGACTTCGAGGACCGGCTCGACGTGAAGGGCGATGGCCGGCTGCTGGACCGCGTGAACAACACCAATACCGAACTGGACATGAAGGTGCCGCAAACCGTCACCCTGAGCCTGTTCCAGCAACTGGACCGGCAATGGGCGCTGCTGGCCTCGGCCAACTGGCAGGACTGGTCGGAGTTCGGCGACATTGCCGTAGAGGTCGACACCACCGCGTTTGGAGCGCAATCGAAAACGGTCGACGCCGGCTTCAAGGACACCTGGCACCTCTCCCTTGGCGCACAATACCAGGCCACCGAGCAGTGGTTGTGGAACTTCGGCGTGGCCTACGACAGCAGCGCCGTCTCGGACAGCAACCGCAGTGTGGTGGTGCCAATGAATGAATCCTGGCGTATTGCCACAGGAGCCACCTATGCTCTGAACAAGGACACCGATGTCAACGTCAGTTGGGCCATGGTCTGGCTCGGCGACATGCCGGTTGAGCAGACCAAATCCGTATCGGGCGATCGAGTATCCGGTCAATTCGACAATGCCTGGATTCAAGCTTTGACCGGGAACATGACCTGGCGATTTTGATGTCTTGTAAACAAAAGAACGAAGATTTCTTCCAAGGAGTAAACACCACTATGAATCTGTCCCGAAAACTGCTCGTCGGCGCCACGCTGGCCAGCCTGCTGCTAGGCGGTTGCACCTCGAAAGTGACGGAGAAGGAGCAATACTCAGGCTTCCTGTCCAACTACAACAACCTGCAGGAAGTCGAAACGCCGAGCGGCGGTACCGCGATGCGTTGGGTCAGCCCTTCGTGGAACCCGAATGCCTATGACACCGTGGTGTTCAACAAACTGGAGCTCTACCCGGCCCCCAAACCCGACGAGCGTGTCAACAAACAGACGCTGACTGACATTCAGAACTACATGACCAGCAAGGCCAAGGCCTCCCTGGGTCAGAAGTACCGCGTAGTGTCCAACACCTCGTCCGCTCCGGCGGGTTCCCGCCCTCTGATCATGCGTGCGGCGATTACCGGGGTGAATGCCGAGAACGAAGGCATGAAGTGGTATGAAGTGGTGCCCATCGCGGCTGTAGTCGGGGCAACACAGGCTGCTACCGGTCACCGTGACCAGGACACCACCCTGTTCATCGAAGCCGAGTTCATCGACGCGAAGAGCAACCAGACCGTGGCCAAAGTGGTACGCAAGGTGTTCGGTACCGCCCTGGAAAACGAAAGCCAGAAGATTACCGCCAAGGACTTCAAGGCGGCGATCGACAAACTGGGTACCGACTTCCAGGCGTTCCTCAAGTAACACGCTCAGGTGGCGAGGGAGCTTGCTCCCTCGCCACATGGAGTTCCTTCCTGACTCTTGCGGTCACTCCTTCATCCCCTCGTTTCAGTTGCCCAAGGTGATTTAGGCCGCAACGCCCTTGGCCCGCTGTTCCAGATGCAATTGCAATTGCGCGTCGATCTGCAACGCCGCGGCCAGTTCATCCAGATAGTTGCGCTCGGCGTCCTGCTGGTCGTCCACCAGCATCACGCTGGCCAGATACATCTCCGAAGCTATGCCGGGGTCGGTGGCCGATTGCGCAACGTCATTGGCGTCCAGTGGCTTGGCGACCTCGTCGTCCAGCCATTGCTGCAATTGCGGATCGTCGGTGTGACGGCCGATTTCAGTGCTGATCATCTGCTTCTCGGCTTCATCGATGCGGCCATCGGCCTTGGCCGCCGCAATCAATGCCCGCAGGATCGCATGGCTGTGCTCCTCGGCCTCCGGGCCAGCCAGCAAGTCCACGGTCCGTGGCGCTTCTTGCGGTGCTGACGCCTGACTGCGCTGCCAAGCCTGGTACGCCTGGAACGCCATCATGCCCAGGGACGCCAGCGCCGCATAATGGGTGCCGCCAGCGGAACGACTTTGCGGTGCGCCGCCCATCGGCGAACCACCGCCGAGCAAGCCACCGAGCAAATCGCCCAACCCTGCGCCACCACCGCCGCCACCTGCACCAGCACCACCGCCCAACAAGCCGCCGAGCAAACCACCCAGATCGCCGAGCCCGCCCTGGGCCGACGCGCCAGCGCCACCCTGTTGCGCCATCGAGCCCTGGCCGGCGCGCAGTAATTGTTCGAGCAGATCGCTGGTGTTCATGACGTTTTTCCTCTTGAAGGGCGTTTATCCAGTCAGGCAACGATAGCCCCCGCCGGCGAATGTGCCAGCACCGTTGGGCTGACCCGCCCGCGCTACCGCGGATTGCTCCGGGGTATTTCTTTAGGGCGCAGCTAAGATTCATAGGTGGTGAACCTTATTCCCGGATACCCGGTCGATACCTGCAACCCGACCCGGTTTGCCACCGCCCCGTACGCGGGGTGACAACTGGCTTGCTTCATTCACTGGAGAACGCCCCCGTGATTTCAACCCTGTACATCGCCAGGCTCAAAGCATGGGGCGCCCATGGCTTTACCGCCACTGGCGTGGTCACCGCTTTCCTCGCCACCCTGTCCCTGCTGGATAACCAGCCGACCCATTGCCTGCTGTGGCTGGGTGTCGCCCTGATCGTCGACGGACTGGACGGTGCGCTGGCACGCAAGGTCAACGTGCAGTCGGTGTTGCCGAGTTTCGATGGCTCGATCCTCGACCTGGTGATCGACTACCTGACGTACGTGTTTATCCCGGCACTGTTCATCTATCGCTACATCCCGTTGCCGGACTACACCTTGCTGCTGAGCGTGTCGCTGATTCTGGTGTCGTCGCTGTTCTGCTTCTGCAACGTCAACATGAAGAGCACCGACAACTACTTCCAGGGTTTCCCCGCCGCCTGGAACGTAGTTGCCCTGTGCCTGTACATCATCGCCCCGTCGCCGTGGATCACCTTCGTCACGGTCATCGGCCTGGCGCTGCTGACCGTGACCCGGATGAAGTTCCTGCACCCGTTTCGCGTGCGCCGGTTCATGCCGATCAACATTGCTGTAACGGCCATCTGGTTGCTGTGCAGCCTGTCACTGGTGCTCAACCATCCGCAGATCAATCCGTTGGTGATGGGGCTGTGGCTGCTGATGTCGGCGTACTTCCTGGGCATCTGCCTGTGGCGCACGGCGCTGGAGTGGTTCGACGAATCGAGGCTCAAGTAGCCATGGCGGTCCATATCGTCCAACTCGGTTCACCCCGGCGACCCGACGAAGGTTTGCGCCTGGGCACAGTCCGCCGCCCTCCCCGTGGCGTACCGAAAGCCGAATTCGCCCGTCTGGACTTTTATGATGTCTGGCAGCCGCTGCTGTCGCCTAGTGCGCAGCTGGTGGCCGAGGCCAAGGCTGCGCAAGATGCCAAGGCCTGGGAGGTGTTCCGGCGCAAGTTCAAGGCCGAGATGAGCCAGCCCGCGGCCAGTCAGTTACTGGACCTGCTGGCCGCGCTGTCCCATCAAACGTCCCTGGCCGTGGGCTGTTATTGCGAGGATGAAGCGCATTGTCATCGGTCGGTGTTGCGCGAATTGCTGGAGGTGCGGGGGGCGGAGGTCGTTTAGCTGGTCTGAACACTGGCCCTCGTAGGAGCGAGCTTGCTCCGGGCGGCATTCCGACGATTGCGGTGTATCAGTCACAACACTTGCGACTGGACGCCCCCTATCGTGAGCAAGCCCAAACGGAAACGGCACCTTTCGGTGCCGTTTGCGATTATGGTTTCACCAAATCCCATTGGCACTCTTTCAACCTATCTACATCAATACCACTTCCTTTCTGCATATCAATGTTGCCGTCGGCGTCGAGGAAAATATGCATGTTGGGCCACTTCGGTGTGATGCTGATGCAGTGCCAACGCTCGTTCTCAACAGCCCAAGAAAACTCCATGAAAAATTCGGTATCCGGAAATAGATATCCGTGGTCACTGGTGGCACCTCCGGGAGACATCCGTCCCCTGTATATCCGGTCTTGGACGTTCCATGTGTACCGCAATCCCCGCTCGGCATCCTTGGAATAATTGACGGTTGCGCTGGGTAGAACATAAATATTCCATAGGGCCATCAACTGCAGTACCAGCAGCGGAAACAATGGAATCCATAGCCATCCTATGTACCGAAATCGTGGTTTATTTACAGACGTGGACACTGACTCCATCTCCCCAATTCTCTGGAGCTACCGCCAACACTTTATTCATGATCATCTGCGCTGTTATCCCGCCATTAGGGTGCTGATTGGCGAGCTTTATACCGATACTTATCGACACTCTATCAGCTACATCATCCCATGATCGCAATTGAGTCCAAGGGCTGGCTGTAGGACGAGGGCCAGGGAGTTCTCTATCCTTTTTGGGGGTTGTTCGTAACTCTTCGGCCTTGCGCAAGGTATCTGATGCAATTTGTTCGGCCCCTGCGCCGTCTAGCAGCAAGCTTTCGGAAAGCCCCCCTATGATTCCGACATAACCGTAGTGGATGTTCGACCAAATATCGTAGTAGTACAGGTACTTCCCTTGCTTGTGCCGGACTCCGGGGAATAGTTCACGAAGCTTCGGCTTATGATCCCACTCCATATTTTGACCCACTTGTTTAGTCCAGATCGCCATCGCCTCAAGCTTCTTCGCCAACGCGATAGCGTTGAAATTCGGTGGTCCAGCCAGTCTGGCGTACCATGGTAGTTCCAGAAATTTCCTGGCGGCTGCGCTACTTTCATAGTTGATCAATTCCTTCATTTACAGCACGGCCGGACGCTGGATTTTTCGATTCATTTTTCCAGCGATATCGGCGTCTTCTAATATCTGCGCCTGATAGTCACCCTGTGCTTGATGGCTCGGTTCTCCCGCTGGATGGCGTAGCGGTACCGATAGCAATGAACCCAATGTCACAGGCAGCCTGAATCAAGGCACCTGCTTCGCAAGTAAACGGGAGCAAGCTCCCTCGCCACAGATGATTTGTTGTCCTGATAAGTGCGTTCGGGCTGGAGAACTTGGTTGCCTGGGATAACCTCTTCGCGGGCAAGCCCGCTCCCACAGTGGATCTCCTGAGTACTCAGCCTTTGTGAGTGCCTGCGATTAATTGTGGGAGCGAGCCTGCTCGCGAAGGCGATGGAAAAGGCAGAAAAAAAACGGCACCTTTCTATGGGCTCGCGGTATCCGTGATGCATTGTTTCAAGCGATCCGAATCCGTACTGCTGCTTGGGCTTTTGTCGAGAACCCCATCCGCTGCGATGTAGATACTGGTCGTTGGCCAGCTAGGGCTTATCATTACACAATGACTTTTATTTGAGGCCGTCCAGTCAAGCCGCATAAAGAAATCATCATCGGGAAAAAGATGGCCAGCCCCCCCTGTAGATTCGCCGGGAGAAATGTCACCTCTAAAGATATCGTGTTGAGTATTTAGGATAAATTCCATCTTCCCATTTCCTTCTTCCGAGAAATAGATTTTTACCCTCGGGACGGTGACGTACCAGACAAGATAAATAAGCAGCAATAGCGTTAACAGTCTGCGCTTGAGATAAAAGCGAGCCTTTTTATTTGCAGTTGTGGACACTTATACCCTTCCCCCAATCAGAAGGATCACCTGCAAGCACTTCATCCATAATTATCTTGGCGCTGACCCCACCGGTTGAATAAGCTTTGAAGAGGCTCACGCCAATAGTTATAGACTTTCTGTCTGGAATATCATCCCACGCCCTTAATCCCTTTATGTCATCTGAGCGATGAGGCCCTGGCTTATTTTCCCAATCTTGAAACTTACGTACCGTGTCGGAAATGATCTGCTCAGCACCTGCACCATCCAATAACACCTGCTCCGAAAAACCTGCAGCCATTCCTACATATCCATAATGAATATTCGACCAAATATCGTAAAAATAATCATATTTCCCCTGTTTATGGCGAACATCGCCCCCGAACTGAACCTTTATCTTCGGTTTATGATCCCAGGGCCGATTCTGCCCGACCCGCTCTGTCCACAGCGCAAACGCCTCGGCTTGCTTGACAAGGGCGATGCTGTGGAAATTGGGTTGGTGGCCGAGTCGCAGGTAAAACGGGATCTCCATGTATTTATTATTTTCAGCCACCGGGTCATAGCTGTTCAGCTCCTTCATTTTCGGAACCGAAGGGTGGGTGATGTTCCGGTTCATCTCATTGGCTATGTAGCTGGCCAGTTCTTCCATTCGGTCCGGGTGATTGCAAGAAGCAGGATTGCCAAGAGAGGCCGTGACCTTCGCTGCAGGTTTCAGACCTGTCATCTGGGGATTCGTTGTAAACCTGCTATCCGTTTGGGTCGTCGGAGGAGCGGCGGCCCTGATAGCACTCCGCATGGGGCTTGCCTCATTTTGATAGCTGGCCGTAAACACCGAGGGAATCAGTTGGGCTTTGCAGGGACAATTACTGTGACTATCCAGCGTGCCAGCCATAGCTTTGCCATGGCTGATCTTGTGTGAAATACCACCGACAATCTGATAAGTCTTGCCATCTTTGCCGCAAGTGACCCGATCACCTTCGCGCGCATGAGCGATACCGTACATCATGATTCGGGTGTCACCATCCAGCACTTTGCCGCCGCAGGTGGTCTTGTCATGCAGGCCGATGAAATATCCTTTCTCCATTAGTTCTCTACTCCCTCTATGGAGGGCAGAAAATCCTCTCCCATGGGCACGCCTTCACGCGCCACGTACATGCAAATGCCTTGGGATGTATTGATGATCTCGTCGCCATTGCACAGACGACTACCGACCAGCGCCAGATGGCTATTCTCTTCGCCTGCTGTCGTTACGATCTGCGCCGTCCTGCCATCGGCATACACGACGAAATCGCCTTTCTGCGCTCCACGTACTTTTTGACCGCTGTCCAATATGAACTCCAGCGGCGACGTCGCTTGCTGGATCACCCCGCCGTCACGGGTCTGACTGCCCTCGGATGCGACTCGGTAAATAGCGCGAGGTGGATGTGTTTCAACGTAAGCACGCTGCTGATCAATGATCGCCCGGGCCTCCTCGGCAAATTGCGCAAGTTGCTCCTCGGTGAAAGGCGAGTTGTCCAGACTGCGGAGAAATTCAGGAGAAACTTCGTTGGTATACAAGGGGTGCAGAGGTGCATTCATTTACAACTTCCTTATCGTCATCGATTTGAGTTGCCTTCTCTCTCGTCTCGGCAGAAGCGCTGAGCAAAGAAAATATTGGGCGACGACGAATAAGACGGTGGGACGCGTGCTGAAAGCAATCCAATGGCATAGCCAAATGAACGAATAGGAATTTTCGCAATAACCAACAACCCATTTCCTACAGCGATAGTTCCATAAGTTAATTTTTCGCGCAGTGGAGGCCCACTCAAAGAAATTTAAACGCGCCCGTTTAATCGCTTGGGAAATTACTTCCTGAAAGCTACACCACCTTGCGCCGTTGCCTACCGGTGCGACAGAATCCGCCGGCTTGTGCGTCGTGGGCTTGGGTTCTATCGTTTGCCGGTCATTGAAAAATCAGTGATCGGGCTTGGTAGGCCCGTAGCATCGACGCATAGCGTCACCTTTACTGCCCAGTGTCTGGGCGGTGTTTTTATGGTGACCATGCGCAGGGCTCCTTCGGGGGCGCCGGTTCCGATGCCCGGTCTACCAACCTTCGTATGGTCGCCACCCTTCGTTTGGTAGCGAGGCGGTGATGGCTCCTTTTAAATAGCGTCGGAGTTCCATCTATGTTCAAGGTCACACCCAATCCGCCGGAGACCGATCCGCCATCCCCGTACGAAAACGCCGCTTCAGAAAAATCTCACGTAGACGCCGAGCAGCCGCTCGACTATGACCTGAAGCCAGACGTCCCCATCATGGACATTCCGCGCTCAGTCGGCACGATGTTCTTCGTCAACCCAGAGCTCGATGCAGAAACCCTGCTGGCCCATGCATGCGAATCACTGGCTTCGGCCAATGTCATGACCATGGATCTGGCGGATCATATGGAAGGCCCCAGGCGCAACTCCCTGCTCGGCATTGCGCAAGTCATCATGCTGGGCGAGCTGGCGGTGAATCGCGCGCTGGACCAACTTGACCCACATGAGTAACCGCCGCTGCCTTTGACCGAGTCGCTTGACCTGATTTTCTGATCTCCGTTTACAGGAACAGGCACGAACAAAAACGGCACCTTCGGGCGCCGTTTTTGCGTGTAGGAGCGAGCTTGCTCGCGAAAGCGGTGTATCAGCCACAGAAACTGCGACTGGAAGACCATCGCGAGCAAGCTCGCTCCTACAGAGGGTTTTGCATTGTTATCGATCACCGCCGCGTGATCACCACCTCCAGATATTCACTCGGTACCACCAACGAATTGTCGCCCGCCCGGTTCATCCGGTTGATCAGCTCGGTCAAGTCGGTCTCCAGGGCCTTGGCGCCATCCGCGGGCAGCGCAGCGAAGGCCTTGTGCACCGGCCCGTACCATTCGCGGAAGGTGTCGATGAAATGCGCCGCCGAGCGATAGCGGAAATTGAACGTGCGGCGCCTCACCTGGAGCAGGAACTCACGCTCGTCGAAATGCTCGTGCAGCCAGGCTTCGCTGCCCCAGCGTGAGGGCGGATTCGCACCAGGAGGGGGTGGCAGGTGCTGGCCCAGGGTCTTGAACATCTGGCCGACGAATCCTTCCGGCGTCCAGTTGGCCAGGCCGATCCGCCCGCCCGGGCGACACACCCGCGCCAGTTCCGCGGCGGCCTTGGGCTGGTCCGGTGTGAACATCACGCCGAAGGTCGACAGCACGGCATCAAAACTGCCGTCGGCAAAGGGCAAGGCTTCGGCATCGGCGACCTGGAAGGAGACGTTGAAGCGTTCTGCCCGGGCCCGTTCTTCACCGCGTTCGAGCAAGGCAGCGACGTAGTCGGTGGACGTCACCTGGCAGCCACGGCGGGCAGCCGCGAGGGTTGCGTTGCCGTTGCCGGCGGCAACATCGAGCACGCGCTCATCGCACAACAGGTCGCAGGCTTCGGCCAGTTGCTCGCCGACGATCTGCAGGGTGGTGCCGATCACGGCGTAGTCGCCGCTGGCCCAGGAGGCCATCTGGCGGTTTTTCAAGGCAGTCAGATCAATGGGTGTACTCATGGAGACGGTCTCTGGGTTGAAACACGAATCGCGCCTGGCGGGCATTCACTCCGCCGTTGTCGGATCGATGATGTTCATGACCTGGGAAATGCGGTTGGCGGGAAAACCACTGATCCTGGCGTGCTCCTGGATCTGCTCCTCGTTCGGCGAGATGTACACGCAGTAGAGTTTGTCACCGGTGACATAGCTCTGCAGCCACTGCACCTCTGGCAACTCACGCAACGCCTGGCAGGACTTTAGCGAAGCGGCTTTCAAATCCCTTTCCGAAAGACCTCCTGCGCCCTGGATCTCGCGTTCAATCACGAACTTCGGCATGGCAACCTCTCTTTTCTTGTTCTGGGTAGCAGGGCCGGTATTGACCCCGTAGACAAACTATCGTCCTGACGGGCGCTGGCGTCCTGTCCGATCGTCGCCCAACCCTGCCCGATCGTCCGGAGATTCCACGTTGCGCACCGGCGCGCTCACAATCAGGAACCTCCCACGGGGAAACCCCAATGGACGCTCTGTCACAGACCCTGCGCGTCGTGCACCTGGTCGGCGCTATCTTTATCAACGCCCGGTTCACCGCGCCCTGGTGCTACCAGTCGCCCAGCGCCGATACGGCGGCGCCGTTTCTGGAGCCCGGTGCGGAACGGGTGGTGATCTTTCACCTGATCACCGAGGGCGAGTGCTACGTGGAATTGGGCGATGACCCGCCGCTGCTGCTGAGTGCGGGCGACGTGGTGATCTTCCCCCAGGGCGATGCTCACCGCATGTGCTCACATCCCGGATTGCCCCCGGCCACGGGTGCGCGACTGGATGCGGTGCTGGCGCGCCGCCCCCGGCAATTGAGTTATGGCGGGGGTGGCGCGGTCACCCGGTTGGTGTGCGGTTACCTGGCGTGCGATACGCGCCTGGCGGGCATGTTGCTCAAGGGCTTGCCGGCGGTGGTGCGGGTCAACGTGCGCGGGTCGGATGCCGGTATCTGGCTGGAATCCTCCGTGCGTTAT
Source organism: Pseudomonas sp. GL-RE-26 (assembly GCF_019956275.1). NCBI lineage: Bacteria > Pseudomonadati > Pseudomonadota > Gammaproteobacteria > Pseudomonadales > Pseudomonadaceae > Pseudomonas > Pseudomonas sp. GL-RE-26. Next base: position 70,691 of record NZ_JAHBDI010000009.1, on the reverse strand, counting down.
GCCCTCGCCGAAGCCCGCTCGCCTCGCCCTGGCGGCGAAGGGGTGTTGGCCAAACTGGCCGAAGTGCTGTTCATCGAAGTACTTCGCCTGTACATGAACGAACAGGGCGAAGGCCGCACCGGTTGGCTGGCCGGTGTGCGCGACCGCATCGTCGGCGCCGCCCTCAACGCCTTGCACAAAAAACCCTGCCACGCCTGGACACTGGACGAACTGGCGCGCACCGCCAGCACTTCAAGATCGGTGTTGGCCGAACGCTTCCAGCAACTGGTGGGCGTATCGCCGATGCAGTACCTGACGCAATGGCGGATGTTGCTCGCCGCCAACCTGTTACGCAGCAGCAACAGCTCATTGACGCGCATCGCCGAAGAAGTGGGATACCAGACCGATACCGCCTTCAGCCGCGCCTTCCGTCGCGAGTACGGTGCGCCGCCAGCGGCGTGGCGGCGCGGTCAGGCCACCTCGAATCACTTGAGCAGTCGCTGAACCGGCGGGGGCGACAGCACCGCCCAAGCCCGCTACTCTCGCTACCCAGCGACCAACCTATGAAAGGACTCACAACATGGCACCCCGCCTGGACTGGCTTGCTCGACATATGCAGCACAGCAATACATTCGCTTCGTGGATCCACCAACAGTTCCACTACGAATACGCCGGACAGCCCCTGCCCGACTGGCAACGAGAGTTCGCCGAAGGCCAGAACAACGGCGACTGGAAATGTCTGATCGCCCTCGACCATGACGAGTTGCTGGGCGGCGCGGCACTGGCCAGGGCTGACCTGGCCCATCGCACGGATCTGAGGCCCTGGCTCGCTTGTGTCTTCGTCGCCCCCGAAGCGCGCGGAAAGGGCCTGGCGGAGCAGTTGATAGAAGGGATTTGCGCGCAAGCCAAAGCCAGCGGCGAGACGAAAATCTACCTGCACACCCAGGACCAGAGCGCTTACTACGCCAAGCGCGGCTGGGTGGTGCAAGAGCGGTTTCAGGCATGGGAAAAAGATCAATGGCTCATGGCGCGGGACCTGTGAGCCATTGATCGAGCAAATTACGCCGCTGGCGCGCTGGCCTTGGCCTCCTCCAGCAATTGTTGAATCATTTGTTCCTGAGTGTCGTAGCTACCTTCACCGAAGTGGGTGTAACGCACCTGCCCCTTGGCATCGATCAGGTAGTGCGCCGGCCAGTACTGGTTGTCGAAGTTGCGCCAGATCGCGTAGTTGTTGTCGATCGCCACCGGGTAGGTGATGCCGTACTCCTTCACCTTGGCCCTGACGTTGTCGATGATGCGTTCAAAGCCGTATTCAGGTGTGTGCACACCGATCACCACCAGCCCGTCCTTTTCATACTTCTTCGCCCAGTCCTTCACGTACGGCAAGGTGTGCTTGCAGTTGATGCAGTCGAAGGTCCAGAAGTCCACCAGCACCACTTTGCCTTTCAGGGCTTCGTTGCTCAGTGCCGGTGAGTTGAGCCAGTCCACCGCACCGGACAGCGAGGGCATGGCGCCCTGGGCATCGCCCATGGTGCTGTCGGCCTTGACCTTGCTGACCAGGTAATCGACGACTTTCGGCACGGTTTCCAGCACGCCTTTCTCTACGCTGCCGACACCTTCCGAGGAGGTGTTGGCCAGCAACAGGTCGTTGGCCCCCGTTGCAATCACAGCCGCACCGGCAAGCACCGCAACCCCGGCGCCACGGCGCAACCAGCCGGTGACCGGAATCGAAGGTTTCAAGCGATTGACCAGGCCGCGACCGGCAAAGATCAAGGTGCCCAGGGACAGCGCGCTGCCCACGCCATAGGCCACCAGCAACAGACTGGTGCCGGCGTTCGCCCCTTGCAGCATGGCGCCGGTGAGAATCACCCCGAGGATCGGCCCGGCGCAGGGTGCCCAGAGCAGCCCGGTGGCGACACCGATCATGATCGACGCCAGCGGCCCGGACATCTTGCGCGAGTTCGGGTCGATGCGATTGCCCAGCAGCACGAAGGGCCGCGCCAGCCAGTCACCGACCCGGGCGGAAATCAGCGACAGGGCGAACAGCACCATCACCAGCAGCGCTACGTGGCGGCCGGTGTTGCTGGCCTGGATCACCCACTCACTGCTGACCACGGCCAGGCTGGAGACCAGGGCAAAGGTCAGGACCATGCCGCCGAGGGTCAGCAGGATCGAGGAGCGTGTGCGGTCGGCCCCGGCAAACAGGAATGGCACGACCGGCAGGATGCACGGGCTGAGGACGGTCAATATGCCGCCCAGGAAAGCGATGAGTAACATGGGATCACCTAATACACATTAGAGGGCGACACATCACCACTGTAGGAGCGAGCCTGCTCGCGATGGCGTCCGGTCAGGCGACACATCCTTGACTGAACCATCGCTTTCGCGAGCAGACTCGCTCCTACAGTTGATTTGGGGTGTTCTCAAGCCGTTTGCTCATCCAGCAGCTGCCCCTGCGGCGTACGGCTGGCACCGTTCTCGGCGAGCATCTGCCCTTGCGGCGTACGGCTGGAACCGTCCTGCGCCAGGAAGCCTTGGGTGCCCTTCTCCGCCACCGGCGTGAGCTGGAAGCAGGTGTTACTGGCGCAGGCGCTCTGCTCGACAGCGGCGTTAGCATGGGCGGCCGCACCGGCGACGGAAAAGGCGATGGCGGTCAAAAAGCGGGAAATGTTGTTCATGATGTCCTTCCTGTTTCAAATGGATTAAGCGGCGGTTGATCGCAACACTCAGTTTTCCGAGTTGCAGTTGTCGGCGAATTTGCGGTAATCCAGCACCTGGGTTTTCGACTGGGAGTCGAGGTACGTCATCTGCGCATTCACCACGCCGCAGGACGCCGTAGTGTCCTCGGTCAGTGACACCACTTTCCTGATATCCAGTTGGGTGCCGTAGGTGTAGGTTTTGGGGGCGACATCGGCTTCGGCACGGGCCGACAGGGTGCAGATGTTCAGGGCGGCAAACAGGCAGGCGGCGTAAATGGCCTTGGTGTTCATGGCGAGCTCCTCAGGGTTTCAACAGGTTGATCGTTGATTGATCCGAGGCGCTCTGGCTGGCCTCGATGGAACCTATTAAAAGCCTGGGAGGTATCTCGTCTGTGTCGGGAATCGGCGTGAATTAATCGCTGCGTATCAGAACGGTGCCTGGATACACAGCAATACAAAACCGCTGGAAATCGGCTTTTTTGCCTTCGTGTGTATCCGCAGGCAAGCCAGATACACTGCAATACAAAGGGCGGCAGGCGAGCCCGCCCAGGCTCGATAGACTGTGTGGCATTCCCCATTTACCAGAGGTTTGGCCCAATGGATCACGTTGATCACATCCTCATCGTTGACGATGACCGCGAAATCCGCGAGCTGGTTGGCAACTACCTGAAGAAGAACGGCCTGCGCACCACGGTCGTGGCGGATGGACGGCAGATGCGCGCTTTTCTGGAAACCACCCCGGTGGACCTGATCGTGCTGGACATCATGATGCCGGGGGACGATGGCTTGCTGTTGTGCCGCGAACTGCGCGCTGGCAAGCACAAGGCCACGCCGGTGCTGATGCTCACCGCTCGCAACGATGAAACCGATCGCATCCTCGGCCTGGAAATGGGCGCCGACGACTATCTGGTCAAGCCATTCGCCGCCCGTGAACTGCTGGCGCGGATCAACGCGGTGCTGCGACGCACGCGCATGCTGCCGCCGAACCTGGTGGTGACCGAAGCCAGCCGCCTGTTGGCCTTCGGCCGCTGGCGCCTGGACACCTCAGCCCGTCACCTGCTCGATGCAGACGGCACCATGGTGGCCCTGAGTGGTGCCGAATATCGATTGCTGCGGGTGTTTCTCGACCATCCGCAGCGGGTGCTCAACCGCGATCAATTGCTCAACCTGACCCAAGGCCGCGACGCCGATCTGTTCGACCGCTCCATCGATCTTTTGGTCAGTCGCCTGCGCCAGCGCTTGCTCGACGACGCCCGCGAACCGGCCTACATCAAGACCGTGCGCAGCGAAGGCTATGTGTTTTCCCTGCCGGTGGAAATCCTGGGCGATCAATCATGACCCTGGCGCTGCATTGGCCGCGCACCCTCGCCTCGCGGCTGTCGCTGATTTTCCTGATCGGCCTGATCCTCGCCCAGGCGCTGTCCTTCGGCGCGCAGTACTACGAACGCTACGAGTCCTCGAAAAACACCATGCTCGGCAACCTGGAAACCGACGTTTCCACCTCCGTTGCCATCCTCGACCGCTTGCCCGCCGATGAGCGAGCCGGCTGGCTCAAACAACTGGAGCGGCACAATTACAGCTACATGCTCAATGAGGGGTCGCCGGGCACGCCCATCCGCACCGACATGCCCGATGCCCCCATTGCCATTGCCTCGATCAAGGACGCCATCGGCCACGATTACCCGATGACCTTTACCGACATTCCCGGGCCGAAAAAACATTTTCAAGTGCACTTGAACCTGGCGGATGGCAGCCCGCTGACCATCGACGTCCGCCCGACGATGGTGCCGTTGTCGCCCTGGCTGCCCATCGTGTTGCTCGGGCAACTGGCGCTGATGCTGGCCTGCTCCTGGCTGGCGGTGAGAATTGCCATCCGCCCCCTCACCCGCCTCGCCGGTGCCGTCGAAACCCTGGACCCCAACGCGCACCCGGTGCTCCTGGACGAAAAAGGCCCGAGCGAAGTCGCCCACGCCGCCCGGGCCTTCAACTCGATGCAGGCACGCATCGCGGCGTACCTGAAGGAACGCATGCAATTGCTCGCGGCAATCTCCCACGACCTGCAAACCCCCATCACTCGCATGAAACTGCGCGCCGAGTTCATGGACGACTCCAGCGAAAAAGACAAACTGTGGAACGACCTCGGCGAGATGGAACACCTGGTACGCGAAGGCGTGGCCTACGCCCGCAGCATCCACGGCGCCACCGAAGAAAGCCGCCGCACCGACCTCGACTCGTTCCTCGACAGCCTGGTATTCGACTATCAGGACGTGGGCAAGGACGTTCAGCTCACAGGCAAGAGTGCAGCCGTCATCGACACCCGCCCCCACGCCTTGCGCCGGGTGCTGGTCAACCTGACGGACAACGCATTGAAGTTTGCCGGTGCTGCCGAGTTGCAGGTGGAAAGGCAGACCGATGGCGACCTCTCGATCAGGATCCTCGATCGTGGCCCGGGGATCGCCGAGGAAGAACTCAAGCAAGTGATGGAGCCCTTCTACCGCGTTGAGAATTCCCGCAACCGCAGCACCGGCGGCACTGGGCTGGGGCTGGCGATAGCCCAGCAACTGGCGGTCGCGATTGGAGGGTCGTTGACCTTGAGCAATCGAGAAGGGGGCGGGTTGTGTGCGGAGTTGCGATTGCCGGTGTAGATGTTTTCGGTTCGGGTTCTCGGGTTTACTCGGGGCTTGTGGCCACTGAAGATCCCTGTGGGAGCGAGCTTGTTCGCGATGGCTTTGTGTCAGGCGGCGTGGATTTTTGAAGGTGTACATATCCGTTGCTGCGGTAACGGCCACTTAGGGTTCCGCTCTTACAGCGGGTCACTTTGAAAAGCGCAAAGTAACCAAACGCTCTTGCCCCTGACATTCGGTGCCTCGCCGTGGCTCGGCATCCCCTCGCTCCAGTCCTGCTCCGTGGGCCCGCCGCCATCGGCCATCCATGGCCGGGGGCGGCTAACCCGGCATCCATGCCGGGTTGCCCACTGCGCAGAACCTCCACTCGGCCTCACGAGGGGGCGTACACCGCAACAGCGCCCGAGGCGGCCTACCGGCCGGCCTGTTTGCTGGGGTCGTTCGTCTGTGATGTACCTGGTCGACTTGCAGGCCGCTATCGCGAGCAGGCTCGCTCCTACAGTTGGATTGGGTACATTCAAAAGAAATTGGTCGGCCGGCAGGCCGCCTTCGCGAGCAGGCTCGCTCCCACAGAAGAGCAAAGGCAGGTCGGCGTACACCCACGCTCCTCACCACTCATCAGGCCGAGCGTTAGCTCGCCTGCAGCTCTTGATCTTGATCCACCCGCCCCCTCGGCAGGCTGAGCGGAGGTGTTCATCCGGGGATTGGCGCGCAGCGCCGTTCGACGCAGTCGAACTCATTGCATGTAGGTCGAAGCGAAGCCGACCGGAGGGCAATGCCCCCGGATGAATACCGCAGCGAAGGAACACCGAGCCTTGGCGAGGGGCCGTACGTAAGGGGCGAGACCTTTTGGTTCCTTTTGGGGCGTTTGCCAAAAGGGACTCGCCGTAAGGGCGAAACCGCCAGCCGCCGTTACCGCAGAAACGGATATGTACTCAGTCGCTTTTCAGAGCGGCGCCACACCCTCGACAATAATCACCTCTGCCAAAGCCACACCCTCACGGTGCCCCCTAGCCTCCTGATACAACGCCGAGTGATAGCACGCCACCGCCTGCTCATAGGAATCGAACTCAATCACCACACTGCGTTGCGGCGTAGGCCGGCCTTCCATCGCCTCACTGCGCCCACCGCGAGCCAGAATCCGACCGCCATACAGAGCAAACGCCTGCGGCGCCCGCTGAGTGTATTGGCTGTATTGATCAGGGTCGGTGATATCCACATGAGCAATCCAGTACGCCTTCATAGTGACCTCTCGGTTTATTTTGTATTATGGTATACCACATTACCAATCCAACAAACACTGAGACTCCAGCATGGCCTTCAACAGCATCGAAGAAATCATCGAAGATTACCGCCTCGGCAAAATGGTCCTGCTGGTCGACGACGAAGACCGGGAAAACGAAGGCGACCTGTTGCTGGCCGCCGACTGCTGCACGCCCGAGGCGATCAGCTTCATGGCCCGTGAAGCCCGGGGCCTGATCTGCCTGACCTTGACCGACGAACACTGCAAACGCCTGGGCCTGGAGCAGATGGTGCCGAGCAACGGCAGCGTGTTCAGCACCGCCTTCACCGTGTCCATCGAGGCCGCCGTCGGCGTGACCACCGGTATCTCCGCAGCAGATCGCGCCTGCACCGTGGCCGCTGCCGTCGCCGCCCATGCCGGCCCCGCCGACATCGTGCAACCCGGCCATATCTTCCCGTTGCGCGCCCGGGAAGGTGGCGTGCTGACCCGCGCCGGCCATACCGAAGCCGGCTGCGACCTGGCACGCCTGGCCGGCCATACGCCCGCCTCGGTGATCGTCGAAGTGATGAACGACGACGGCACCATGGCCCGGCGCCCGGACCTGGAAGTGTTCGCGCGCAAGCACGGGATCAAGATCGGCACCATCGCCGACCTGATCCACTATCGCCTGAGCACCGAGCACACCATCGTGCGCATCGGTGAGCGTGACCTGCCGACGGTGCACGGCACCTTTCGTCTGATCACCTTTGAGGATCGCATCGAAGGCGGTGTCCACATGGCCATGGTCATGGGCGATCTGCGCCGCGAGCAACCGACACTGGTGCGCGTGCATGTGATCGACCCATTGCGCGACCTGGTCGGCGCCGAATACAGCGGGCCGACCAACTGGACGCTGTGGGCCGCCTTGCAGCGTGTCGCCGCCGAAGGCCACGGCGTGGTGGTGGTACTGGCCAATCACGAATCCTCCCAGGCGTTGCTCGAGCGGGTACCGCAATTGACCCAGCCGCCCCGGCAGTTCAGCCGTTCGCAGTCACGGATTTATTCGGAAGTGGGCACCGGTGCGCAGATCCTGCAGAACCTGGGTGTCGGCAAGCTTCGTCACCTCGGGCCGCCGCTGAAGTATGCGGGCTTGACCGGGTATGACCTGGAGGTGGTGGAGAGTATTCCATTCACCGAGTGATTCCGAGTTTCCTCCAATGTAGGGGCTTGCCTGTGGCGAGGGAGCTTGCTCCCGTTGGACTGCGCAGCAGTCCTTTTTGGGGCCGCTCCGCGACCCAGCGGGAGCAAGCTCCCTCGCCACAGTCATGCTCACTTGAGCAACAAAATATTCGCTTTCGGCTGATAGCCGGTACGGCAAAGTGCTTGCACAAAGTTTGGAATACCATAATATGATATTCCATAGACCGGACAGTCAGCACTGACTCGCCGGACCTACTGCTCCCGATAGGCGGGCACAAAAGCCCCGCTCATAAACACAACAATGAGGGCGTGAAAATGGTGTTGAACAAACGTGCGACCGCAGTTCTTTTTGCGGGACTGCTGAGCGTGACCAGCCAGGCATTGCTGGCGGCTGAAAGCGTCAACTTCGTCAGTTGGGGCGGCAGCACCCAGGATGCGCAGAAGCAGGCCTGGGCCGACCCGTTCAGCAAGGCCAGCGGCATCACCGTGGTGCAGGATGGTCCGACCGACTACGGCAAGCTCAAGGCCATGGTCGAAAGCGGCAACGTGCAGTGGGACGTGGTCGACGTCGAAGCCGACTTCGCCCTGCGCGCCGCCTCCGAAGGCTTGCTCGAACCCCTCGATTTCAAAGTCATTGATCGCGACAAGATCGACCCGCGCTTCGTCAGCGATCACGGCGTCGGCTCGTTCTTCTTCTCCTTCGTCCTCGGCTACAACGAAGGCAAGCTCGGCGCCAACAAGCCTCAGGACTGGTCCGCGCTGTTCGACACCAAGACCTACCCCGGCAAACGCGCCCTCTACAAATGGCCAAGCCCTGGCGTGCTCGAATTGGCACTGCTGGCCGATGGCGTACCTGCCGACAAGCTCTACCCGCTGGACCTGGACCGCGCCTTCAAAAAGCTCGACACCATCAAGAAAGACATCGTCTGGTGGGGCGGCGGTGCGCAGTCGCAGCAGCTGCTGGCCTCCGGTGAAGCGAGCATGGGCCAGTTCTGGAACGGCCGGATTCACGCGCTACAAGAAGACGGCGCTCCGGTCGGCGTAAGCTGGAAGCAGAACCTGGTCATGGCCGACATCCTGGTCATTCCCAAGGGTTCGAAAAACAAGGACGCGGCGATGAAGTTCCTGGCCAACGCCAGCAGTGCCAAGGGCCAGGCGGACTTCTCCAACCTGACCGCCTACGCCCCGGTCAACGTCGACAGCGTACAGCGCCTGGACTCGGTGCTGGCCCCGAACCTGCCGACCGCTTACGCAAAGGATCAGATCACTCTTGATTTCGCGTACTGGGCCAAGAACGGTCCGGCCATCGCGACACGGTGGAACGAATGGCTGGTCAAATGAAAATGACGGCAACCGCGTCTCGTCCATCCACTGCCACCGGGAGCGCCACGGGCGCTGCCGGTTCGGCGCCTGCCAAGGCAGCTGTGATGACGCAATCTCCTTCCCTGGCGCAGCGCTGGCGTGGCGCGAGCAACCTGGTGCCCGCCCTGCTGTTTCTTGGCCTGTTCTTTCTGGCGCCGTTGATTGGCCTGCTGCTGCGCGGCGTGCTGGAACCGGTGCCGGGCCTGGGCAACTACGAACAACTGTTCGCCAACTCGGCCTATGCCCGGGTCTTGCTCAACACCTTCTCGGTGGCTGGCCTGGTGACCCTGTTCAGCCTGTTGCTGGGCTTCCCGCTGGCCTGGGCGATCACCCTGGTACCCCGTGGCTGGGGTCGCTGGATCCTCAGCATCGTGCTGCTGTCGATGTGGACCAGCCTGCTCGCCCGCACCTACTCCTGGCTGGTGCTGCTGCAAGCCTCCGGGGTGATCAACAAGGCGTTGATGGCCATGGGCATCATCGATCAGCCGCTGGAGATGGTGCACAACCTCACCGGCGTGGTGATCGGCATGAGCTACATCATGATCCCGTTCATCGTGCTGCCGTTGCAGGCGACCATGCAGGCCATCGACCCGATGATTTTGCAGGCCGGTTCGATCTGCGGCGCCAGCCCCTGGACCAACTTCTTCCGGGTGTTCCTGCCGCTGTGCCGGCCGGGACTGTTCTCCGGCGGCCTGATGGTGTTCGTGATGTCCCTCGGTTACTACGTGACCCCCGCACTGCTGGGCGGTGCGCAGAACATGATGCTGCCCGAGTTCATCATTCAGCAGGTGCAGTCGTTCCTCAACTGGGGCCTGGCCAGCGCCGGCGCCGCGTTGCTGATCGTGATCACGCTGGTGTTGTTCTACTTCTACCTGAAGCTCCAGCCGGAATCACCGGTTGGCGCCAGCAACGCGAGGTAAGCCGTTATGCTCCTGACCCCCAATGCCATGAGCCGGCGCATGCGCTTCGGCCTGTATGCCACCACCGGGCTGATCGGTCTGTTCCTGCTGCTGCCGATCGTGTTCATCGTGCTGCTGTCGTTCGGATCGTCGCAATGGCTGGTGTTCCCGCCACCGGGCTGGACGCTGAAATGGTACGGCCAGTTCTTCTCCAATGCCGACTGGATGAACGCGGCCATGGCCAGCCTCAAGGTCGCGGTGCTGACTACGTTCTTCGCCGTCGCTTTGGGCCTGCCAACCGCGTTCGCCCTGGTGCGTGGCCGCTTCCCCGGCCGGGAAATGCTCTACGGCCTGTTCACCCTGCCGATGATCGTGCCGCTGGTGATCATCGCCGTGGCGGTGTACGCGCTGTTCCTGAAACTGGGTTACACCGGGACCATGTTCGCCTTCGTGGTCAGCCATGTGATCGTCGCGTTGCCGTTCACCATCATCTCGATCATCAACTCGCTGAAGCTGTTCGATCAGTCGATCGAGGATGCGGCGGTGATCTGCGGCGCCTCGCGCCTGCAAGCGGTGTTCAAGGTGACCTTCCCGGCGATCCGTCCGGGCATGGTGGCCGGCGCCCTCTTCGCCTTCCTCGTCTCGTGGGATGAAGTGGTGCTGAGCGTGATGATGGCCAGCCCGACCCTGCAAACCCTTCCCGTGAAAATGTGGACCACCCTGCGCCAGGACCTGACGCCCGTGATCGCCGTCGCTTCGACGCTGCTGATCGGCCTCTCGGTATTGGTCATGGTGATCGCCGCCGCTCTGCGCCGGCGCAACGAAATCAGCGCTTGAGCGCCAGGAGTACGACATGAGTGCAGTGATCAAAGATTCCGCGCAGCAAAATGACAAACCCCTGGTCAGCTTGCGTAACCTGAACAAGCACTACGGCGACTTTGCCGCCGTGGACAACATCTCGCTGGACATCAAGGACGGTGAATTCCTCACCTTCCTCGGCTCCAGCGGCTCGGGCAAAAGCACCACGCTGTCGATGCTGGCCGGCTTCGAAACCCCGAGCAGCGGCGAGATCCTGGTCAACGGCCAGTCGCTGGTGAACGTGCCGCCGCACAAACGCGACATCGGCATGGTGTTCCAGCGCTATTCGTTGTTCCCGCACCTGTCGGTACGCGACAACATCGCGTTCCCGTTGGCCATCCGCAAACTGGCCGCCGCCGAGCGTGAGCGTCGGGTCGATGCGATGCTCAAACTGGTGCAGCTTGAGCAATTTGCCCATCGCCGCCCTTCGCAACTCTCCGGTGGCCAGCAGCAACGGGTCGCCATTGCCCGGGCGCTGGTCTATGAGCCGCGCATCCTGCTGATGGACGAACCCCTCGGTGCGCTGGACAAAAAACTGCGCGAAGACTTGCAGGATGAACTGCGCCAGCTGCATCGGCGCCTGGGCATCACCATCGTCTACGTGACCCACGATCAGGAAGAAGCCATGCGCCTGTCCCAGCGCATCGCGATTTTCAGTCACGGCAAGATCGTCGGCCTGGGCAGCGGCTATGACCTGTACCAGAATCCGCCGAACGCCTTTGTCGCCTCGTTCCTCGGCAACTCGAACTTCCTCAAGCTCAAGGCCCAGGGTAATGCGGTGGCGACCTTCGAAGGGCAACCGCTGTCGATCCGACTCACCGCCGGCCTGCAAACCGATCAGGACGTGCTGTTGATGGTGCGTCCGGAAAAAGCCCTGGCCCTGAGCAATGAACAAGCCCTTGCCGAACCGCTGGCCGCCGGCTGGAACGAAGTCTCGGCCAAGGTCGTGGAAGTGTTGTTTCTCGGCGAAAGCCAGACCTGCAGCGTGATCACCGCTGGCGGCACCTCGATGACGGTCAAGGCGCTGTCAGCCGCCGGCATGCCGCTCAAGGCCGGCGACCCGGTGCGAGTGCGCTGGGCCACCGCCGATGCCTGCGTGTACACCGAATGGGCCGAAAGCGACCTGAACAAGGCCGCCGGCGCTCACTGATCCTTTGGCCTGCGCGTGCGGGCCACTATAATGAGTCACCCTCGGGCCACCACAACGTCGGGTTGTGGTGGCCTTTTTTCTGTCACCTGTAAGATAAATTGGACAACGGATTCCTAAAATCCCGGTTTAATGCTAAATAGTGCTCAGTATTTTTAACACCCGACCCTGTCGTGCCACACAGTGCAACGAGAATAACGATATGAAAGTCCATTTCGAGAAAAGTGAAGTGTTTGGGACCCTCCACCTGCAAGCGGCGGTGGCAGCATGATCGAAGTTACCGAAGTTTCCATTGCCGAGCTGCGCGCCGCGCTCGAATCCGGCCAGACCACCTCGGTTGAACTGGTCCAGGCTTATCTCGCGCGGATCGACGCCTATGACGGCCCCGAAACGCCTACCGCATTGAACGCCGTCGTGGTTCGCAACCCCGAGGCGCTCGCCGAAGCGCAAGCGTCCGACGCCCGTCGCGCCAAGGGCCAGACCCTGGGAGCACTGGACGGTATCCCTTACACCGCCAAGGACAGCTATCTGGTCAAGGGCCTCACCGCCGCTTCCGGCAGCCCGGCCTTCAAGGACCTGGTCGCCTATCGCGACGCGTTCACCATCGAACGCCTGCGCGCCGCCGGGGCCATCTGCCTGGGCAAGACCAACATGCCGCCGATGGCCAACGGCGGGATGCAGCGCGGCGTCTACGGCCGCGCCGAGAGTCCGTACAACGCTGACTACCTCACCGCCCCATTCGCCTCCGGTTCGTCGAACGGCGCGGGTACTGCCACTGCCGCGAGTTTCGCGGCCTTCGGCCTGGCGGAAGAAACCTGGTCGAGCGGTCGTGGCCCGGCCTCGAACAATGGCTTGTGTGCCTACACCCCTTCACGCGGGGTGATCTCAGTGCGGGGCAACTGGCCGTTGACCCCGACCATGGACGTGGTTGTGCCGTTCGCCCGGACCATGGCTGACCTGCTGGAAGTGCTCGACGTGGTAGTGGCCGATGACCCGGACACCCGTGGCGACCTGTGGCGCCTGCAACCCTGGGTGCCGATCCCGAGCTCGTCCTTGGTGCGCCCCAAATCCTACGCCGCACTGGCCGCCAACAGCGAAGCGCTCAAAGGCAAGAAGTTCGGCATTCCACGCATGTACATCAACGCCGACCCTGAAGCCGGCACTTCCGAAGCACCGGGCATCGGTGGGCCGACTGGCCAACGCATCAACACCCGTCCTTCGGTGATCGGGCTCTGGGAACAGGCGCGCAAGGCCCTCGAAGCCGCGGGCGCCGAAGTGCTCGAAGTGGACTTCCCGTTGGTCTCCAATTGCGAAGGCGATCGCCCTGGCGCGCCGACCGTGTTCAATCGCGGCATCGTTTCCAAGGAATTTTTACACCATGAACTGTGGGACCTGACCGCCTGGGCGTTCGATGATTTCCTGCAAGCCAACGGCGATCCGAAACTGAATCGTCTGGTGGATGTCGACGGCCCGCAGATCTTCCCTCACGACCCGGGCACCCTGCCCAACCGCGAGGGCGACCTGGTCGCCGGCATGGATGAATACGTGCGCATGGCCGAACGCGGCATCACCCCGTGGGACCAGATCAGCACGATGCCGGACGGCCTGCGCGGGCTGGAAAAAACCCGCAAGATCGATCTGGAAGACTGGATGGATCACCTGGGCCTCGACGCGGTGCTGTTCCCGACGGTTGCCGATGCAGGCCCGGCAAATGCCGATGTCGATCCGCAATCGGCGGATATCGCCTGGAGCAACGGCGTGTGGGTCGCCAATGGCAACCTCGCCATCCGTCACCTCGGCGTGCCGACGGTCACCGTGCCGATGGGCGTGATGCCGGACATCGGCATGCCGGTCGGCCTGACGTTTGCCGGGCGCGCCTATGACGACTCTTCGCTGCTGCACCTGGCGTCGGCGTTCGAGTCGACCGGCAGCAAGCGCATGATCCCACCGCGTACCCCGCCATTGGTCGCTGACAAGCGCTAACCGGTAAGACCGTGGCGGCTCACTCGAGCCGCCACGGCTGGCAAATCAGGGATCAACCTGGGCCATCAGTTCCGGAATCGATTCCGGTCGGTTGGCATAACGCTGCGCCAACATCGCACAGACCATCAGTTGAATCTGGTGGAACAGCATCAATGGCAAGATCAGCAAGCCAATGGTGCTACCGGCAAACAACACCTGCGCCATCGGCACCCCGGTCGCCAGGCTTTTCTTCGAACCGCAGAAGAGAATGGTGATGCGGTCTTCCTGGTTGAAACCGAATGCCTTGCCCAGTACGGTCGAGGCCACCAGCACCAGCGCCAGGACCACGCAGCACGCCACCACCAGCCCAACCAGATCCAGCAACGGAATCTGGTGCCAGAGGCCTTCGATTACCGCCTCGCTGAACGCACCGTAGACCACCAGCAGAATCGAGCCCTGATCGACGAACTTCAACCAGCTCTTGTTGCGCGCCACCCAATTGCCGATCCAGCGCCGCGCGATTTGCCCGGCAATGAACGGCAGCAGCAACTGCACGCTGATCTTGAGGATGGCGTCGAGAGTCGAGGAGCCTTCGCCGTGCACGTTCAACAGCAGGGTCACCAGCAACGGCGTGAGGAAAATCCCGAACAGGCTGGACGCCGCCGCGCTGCAAATCGCCGCCGGGATGTTGCCCCGCGCCAGTGAAGTAAAGGCAATCGCCGACTGCACCGTGGCAGGCAGCGCGCACAGGTAAAGCATGCCCATGTACAGGTCATTGCCGATCAGCGGCGACAGCAGCGGCTTGAGCGCCAGGCCGAGCAGCGGGAACAGCACGAAGGTCAGGCTGAACACCAGCAAATGCAGGCGCCAGTGTCCGGCACCGGCAATGATCGATTCGCGGGACAGCTTGGCGCCATGCAGGAAAAACAGCAGCGCGATGGCGATGTTGGTCAGCCAGCCAAAACCGACCGCGACCTGGCCGCTGGCGGGCAGCAGGCTGGCGAGCGTCACTACGCCGATCAGGGTCAGGGTGAAGTTGTCGGGTAACAGACGGGGGCGAGTCATGGGGTTGATCATCCGGGGGTTGCCAGTACGTGAAAACGACTCTAACGTGACTGGGAATTACCGACTAACGCCGATGAGCCAGCTGATGCCGCCTAAAGGACATGACAAGAGTGTTCGACGCAGTATTCCCGGGCTGTCCAGCCTGCCACGACCGCTCTACGGCCGTACCGAATCGCTGCCCAATCGCGCCCTGACCCGGCGCCACAGCCACCCGTGGGTGCAGCTTTCTTATGCAATTCAGGGCGTACTCGAAATACAGACCGGCGTCGGGCGTTTCGTCGCCCCACCAGAGCGGGCGGTGTGGATTCCGGCGGGCATGCCGCACCGGGTGTTCAGCTCGCCGCGCACGGAAATGCGCAGCCTGTACATCGACTGCAGCGTCTCGACGTGGGCGCCGCCGGGCTGTCATGTGTTGGGGGTCAGCGATCTGTTGCGCGAGTTGATCCGCGCCTTCAGTCAGATACCAGTGGAATACGATCAGAACGGTCCGCACGGTCGGTTGGCCCAGGTGATTCTGGATCAATTGGCGCAGGCGCCGCAGATCGATTTGATGCTGCCCCTGCCCCAGGACAGCCGATTACGGCAAATCGCGCAGAGCCTGGAGTCGCATCCGGAGCAACAGACCACCCTCAGTCACTGGAGCGACCAATTCGGCGTCACCGAGAAAACCCTCAGTCGCCTGTTCCTGCGCGACACCGGCCTGACCTTTCGCGCCTGGCGCCAGCGCTTGCGCCTGCTCGGCGCCCTGACGCCACTGGAACAGGGCGAGCGCGTGACCGACGTCGCGCTGTCCTGTGGCTACGACTCGACGTCGGCGTTTATCGCTGCCTTCCGCCAGCAGTTCGGCGAGACACCGGGGGAGTTTTTTCGCTGAGCCCAGCACAGGGCCATGGGTGTACACAGAATCTGTACTCGACACAAAACCCTGTGGGAGCGAGCTTGCTCGCGATGGCGGTGGATCAGTCGACACATGTATTGACTGACACTACGCCTTCGCGAGCAGGCTCGCTCCTACAGGGATCTCACACAATCTCTCGGTGTTACTGATCGGACTTGATGCTGGTCCAGACCCGGGTACGCACCCGCTCAAGCTTTTGCGGCAATGGCTGCACGACGTACAGCGTCTTCAAGGCCTCGCTGGTCGGTGTCAGGTTCGGGTTGCCGGTGATGTCCTTGTCGATCAGCGCCAGCGAGTCCTTGTTGGCATTCGGGTAACCGAGGAAGTCGCTGATCGGCGCGATGACTTTCGGGTCCAGCAGGTTGTTGAGGAATTCGTGGGCCTCGGCGACGTTCTTCGCACTTTTCGGGATGGCGAAGGTGTCGAACCAGATCGGCGCGCCCTCTTTCGGCAGGCGCCAGTCCACGACCACACCGTTGCCCGCCTCTTTGGCGCGATTGCCGAATTGATAGAAACTGCCGGAGTAACCGATGGCCACGCAGATATCGCCGTTGGCGATGTCGGTCATGTACTTGGCGGAGTTGAAGTAGGTGACGTAAGGGCGAACCTTGAGCATCAGCGCCTTGGCTTTTTCGTAGTCATCCGGGTTCTGGCTGTTCGGGTCCAGGCCCAGGTAATGCAGGGCCAGCGGCAGGATCTCCGACGGCGAGTCGAGCATGGCGACGCCACAGGCCTTGAGCTTCTCCATGTTCTCGGGCTTGAACACCAGGTCCCAGCTGTCCACCGGCGCATTCTCGCCCAGCGCCGCCTTGACCTTGGCCGGGTTGAAGCCGATCAGCACGGTGCCGTACATGTAGGGCACGCCGTACTGGTTGCCCGGGTCGTTCTTGTCCAGCAGCTTGAGCAATGCAGGGTCCTGGTGCGACCAGTTCGGCAGCTTGGACTTGTCGAGTTTCTGGAACACGCCCGCCTTGATCTGGGTTTCGATGAACTGGTTCGACGGCACCACCAGGTCGTAACCGGAGTTACCGGTGAGCAACTTGGCTTCCAGGGACTCGTTGGTGTCGAAGGTGTCCCAAGTCACCTTGATCCCGGTGTCCTTGGCGAAATCCTTGGGCACGGACGGCAGGATGTAGTCCGCCCAGTTGTACACCCGCAATTCGTGCTGTTCGGCGTGCACCGCGCTGGCCAGCAGCGACAGTCCGCAAACGGTGGCGCCCAGTATGCGTTTCATTGAGTCCATGGATCATTTCCCCAAGTGTGGCGTGAGTTCGATGGTTTTTATGTTCTGTACACGGCAGCGGCCTTGAAAATAGCCAAGGGCAAGGAAGTGAAGCGTTTGGTTGTGGTTTTCATCCTGGGTGGCCGACTCAGCCACCCGCGTCTGATTCTTGCTGACGGCGTCGCGGGTTCACAGCGTGAGGCAGGCCAAAAGGAGACCGAAATGGCCAAAATACCTGTCCGCATTGATCAGCGGCGCGAGGCACTTCACCAAGGGTTAGTCCAAACAGCCGATGCCCGGGCAGTCTCCTTGCTGCTTATTGCGCATCACACCAATAACAAGATCGCGAGGCTTCGATGCGTGCTCCACTCCTGCTTGCCCTGCCCCTGCTCGGCCTGCTCAGTGCCTGTTCCGAACCCTATGACCCACAACCGCTGGCCAGCACGGGCAATGCCACTGCATTGATCGGTAGCGCCGCTGTCGCACGACCGCTGAGCGGCGCCGTGCCTGCCAACCCCTTCATGGCCAGCAACGGCAGCAGCTACATGCATGCCGATGGCTACAGTTCCGACACGCACCCCGGCCCCGGTCCATTGGGCGGCGACATGCAAGTGAGCAGCCGTGACGGCAGTCGCAAACCCGGCGGCATGTGCCCGATTCATACCTTCGACCAGCAGGGTCGCCTGGTGGTGCTGTGCGCCAACCTGATGCAGTTCGAACTGCAACTGCTGGAACCGCGCACTCTCAAGCTGCTGGCCCGCTACCCGCTGCCGCCGCGTCCGTCGACTTTCCACGCGCTGATTACCCTGGACCCGGACAAGATCATGGCCGACACCTCCGGGGCCTATTTCTATGTCGACGAACAGAATCGCGTGGTCATCGCCGATGCCGAGCAGCACATCCAGCGCGTCGTGCATCGTCAGGATGAATCCGGTAAGTGGTCGTTCGAAGAGGTCGACAACTGGGACCTGAGCGACAAGGTTCCCCACGATTGTGTGCGGCCCACCAACTGGTTTGCCAAAGGCGAATGCGACCCCATCACCGGGGTCATGCCCGATCACCAGGGCTTGATCTGGTGGATCACCCGGCGTGGCCGTATCGGCACCCTGAATCCCGACACCGGCAAGGTTCAGGGCATTCAACTGGCCAACGAAGAAATCCAGAACGGCATGTCGGTGGCGGTCGACGGTGTCTATCTGGTGTCTGATCACGCCATGTACCGCTTCGCCGCCGATGCCGAGGGCAAGCCCGTGCAAGACTGGCGCGAAGTGTACGACCGTGGCACCGGGCGCAAGGTCGGGGCGATCAATCAGGGCAGCGGTACCACCCCGACCCTGCTGGGCGAGCGCTACGTCACCATCACCGACAACAGCGACGGGCGCATCAACCTGCTGGTCTACCGTCGCGAACAGGACTACGCCGGCAATCGCCTGATCTGCAAGCTGCCGGTGTTCGACAACAATGCCTCGGCCACCGACAACTCGGCCATCGGCTGGGGTCGCTCGATCATCCTCGAGAACAACGCCGGCTACACCAGCGCCTTCGCGCAGAAGGACTGGCAGGCCGTGCACGGCGGCATCAGTCGCATCGATATCCGCACTGATGAGTCGGGCTGCGACCGGATCTGGGAATCGAAGGAGCGTTCGCCATCGGTGGTTCCCAAACTCTCGGTGAGCAACGGCCTTTTGTACTTCTACACCTTCGAGCCGCAGCCCGACGGCGAAAACGCCTGGTACCTGACGGCGCTGGATTTCGACAGCGGCCAGACCCGATTCAAGGCGCTGAGCGGGGTCGGTCAGGCCTTCGACAACAACTGGTCGCCGATCACACTTGCACCGGATGGAACGGCCTATGTCGGGACTTTCGGTGGGTTGGTTGCGCTTTGGGACAAGGGTGTGAATGCGGCGAAGGAGCAGCCGCAGTTGAGCAAGAAGTAGCAACCGTGAAGTGAGCCGGGCCGAAAATAGACCCGGCCCTGTCGAACAACACTACACCTGTGGCGAGGGAGCTTGCTCCCGCTGGGCCGCGAAGCGGCCCCAACGCACGCCATCTCAACTCAGTCAGAACGGGTTGTCCGGATAGCGACTGCTGCGCAGCCGAGCGGGAGCAAGCTCCCTCGCCACAATCAACCGTCTGTTCTATCGCTTTGCTCACCTACAACAACGACAAGGTGTAATTGATGATGAACCGGTTCTGATCCACATTGCGCCCGGCATCGGTATTGGACTTGGCGTTACGCAGTGTGAACCCCACCCCCTTGAACGTGCCTGACTGCAACACATAGTCAAGGGTCATGTCGCGCTCCCACTCTGACTGGTCACTGGCGTTTTGCGCCTTGATGTCCGTGCCCTTCAGATACACGATCGAGGCTTTCAGGCCCGGCACGCCCAAGGGCGCGAAGTCG
Source organism: Pseudomonas sp. GL-RE-26 (assembly GCF_019956275.1). Lineage (NCBI taxonomy): Bacteria > Pseudomonadati > Pseudomonadota > Gammaproteobacteria > Pseudomonadales > Pseudomonadaceae > Pseudomonas > Pseudomonas sp. GL-RE-26. The sequence goes on along the minus strand of NZ_JAHBDI010000009.1, from coordinate 51,150 downwards.
TAGGTGTATTGCCCGAAATTGGTTTGCTCGCCGGCCCGGGCAAAGTTCTGGATCATCTTGTCGGTGGGCAGGTAGACACTGCCGCCGCCCGCCCCCTTGTCCACCAGGCTGCCCTGGTTGGGCTGGACAAAGTTGCTGCCATCGCCCACCCGTTGATGCCCCACCGACACCGCGTGCCCGCCATGGGTGTAGGTGACCATCGCAGCCCAGGTGCTGTTGTCGATTTCACCGTCGTTGTCGTCGGTGTAGCCCGACACCCGATAACCTTGCGCGCGGCCGGAGGCAGAGCTGTTGGCACCGCTCGAGGTGGTGCGGAAGTAGCGCAGGTCGGTGGTCAGTGAGCTTGCGCTGTCGATGGACAGGATGTGCGTCAGGCCGAGAAAGTTCTGGTTGTAGAAGTCTTCCAGCTGCGCGAAGTAGTACTGGGTCTTAAGCGTTTTGGTGAGGTTGTAGTCACCGCCGGCGTAGTAAAACTTGTTGCTGTCCTGCGTGCTGCCCGCGACCGACAAGCCTGTGCGGTCCGTCGAGGCGCGCCCTACCGCGTGCTCCAGTACACCGCTGGTCAACGTCAGACCATCGATGTCGTTCGAGGTAACCTGCGCTCCGGTAAACGATTGCGGCAACACACGGGCATCGTTCGCCAGCAGGATCGGCAACTTCGGCAGCAAGGTGCCGTAGCGAAATTCAGTTTTGGATACCCGCATCTTCGCCGTAGGGCCGGAGCTGCTCCAGGCGTCGGCCGCGCCGTCACCGTCGGAAGGAATCATGCCGCTACCGACGTGGCGCCCCGCTCCGCTGTCCAGTGTGATGCCGAGCAATGCCTGAGCATCGAGCCCGAACCCCACCGCGCCCTGCGTAAACCCGGACTCATAGCGCAACACGAAACCCTGGGCCGCTTCTTCAGTTTTCGAAGGGACAGCGCTGCCATCGCGATTGTCGCTGTTGAAGTACAGGGTGCGCATCGAGACACTGGCCTTGCTGTCTTCCAGAAAACCATGACCTGCGGTGTCAGCCGCCTGGACGCACACCGAACTGGTGGCCAGCAGGACTGCGGTGGGAATCGCTCGTTTGAACATAGGGTGCTCCTGGGTGTTTCTTATCGTTATTTGAAGGTTTCACCGCCAGGCAGGCCCCGATTGCCGCCCACGCAACAGCGCTCAATACGGACGCAAAAACAGGCGCGCTCGCTGAGTGACATGAGTCATCGGACGTTAGAGGTGAGGGTTGACTGGCTGGCTTGTGAAACTCTTAAAACATTTCGAGAGGCTATTATCAAACGCGGTGAAAGTAGTTTTCGTACAGGGATAAGCCTTGTCGCGCAGGGGTATGGACGGTCACTGTTTTTGTATATCGGTGCGGCGGATTTTCATCATACTGACATCATCGGCGGTGTTCGGTGACTGCTTGCATGTCCCAACAAGAGCAATGACCCATGAACGATCAAATCGAACTGTACGGCGCGAACACCGGCAACAGCCTGCGGGCAGCGATTGCCCTGGAAGAGTCGGGCATCGCCTACACCGCACGCAGGCTCGACCTGTACGCACAGGAACACCGTGGCCCGGCCTTCCTGGCGCTTAACCCGGCCGGGAAAGTCCCGACCCTGATCGATCACGGGCCAACGCCGATGCTGGTCATCAACCAGTCCAACGCCATCATCCAGTACGCCGATTCCATTGCACCCGGAAGGCTGGCACCGGCGCAGCCGGGACCTGCACGCACCCGGGTGATCGACCGCTATTTCTTTTTCGTCACCGATGTCATCGCCCCCAGCCATGCCGCCTTTTTTCTGCGCCAGGCGGGGCAGGACAAGGCAGCGGCGATCATCGATCTGCGGGTGATCGAGCAACTGACTTACGCGGAAAGTTTTCTGACTGCCGACTTCATGGCTGGAGAGCAGTTCTCCATGGCCGACATTTCGGCGTTCACCATCGTCACAGCGTTCCGTGATCGACTGGAATGGCAAGAGCTTCCGCAACTTTCGCGCTGGTTTGACTCGGTCGAAGCCAGGCCGGCGGTACAACGCGGTCTGAATGCGTTCAAGCATTCCTGAGCGGTTGCCGAAAACAAAAATGCCCAACAAAGCGCCGACCATGTGCCCGAGGGCAATCGCCAGCAAACCCCAGAACAGGTTGAGGTGGAACACCTGGACCACCATGGCGCCGGTGACGATGGGCAGTGGCGCGATGTTGGTGCTGAACCACAGGGTGAACAGATCGCGGGCCTTCCCGTGGCGCTCTGCGAGTGGAACGTAGTCGACCGTGTGGTTCTCGATGAACGGATCTTGCCGGGACATCTGGGACATGTGCATGAACTCGAGTTTGTCTGTTCTTATCTTTGTATGAAGCCAAACCGGGGGGACTCTCTGGCCGCCCCTCAGATGCCGACCATATTATGGTATTCCAAACGTCAAACAAGACCGATCCGGTCTTTGAACAAGCATCTGAGCCGGCATCCTGCCCGAACCGCGCCAGCGCTGGCTAGCTTAAAGCCCCGTAATCATTGGGTTTCAGACGAAAACATTACGTTTATCAGTTCACCTAAAAAGACCTTGCAATCGATGTATTACGGTATACCATCAGACCTACAAATACATAAAAACGCGTCACACCACCCGAGGACCGTCCAATGATCGATGCCGCCATCTACAAACAAGTCATGGGTTCGTTCCCGTCCGGAGTGACCGTGATCACCACCTTGGATGACGATGGGCAAATCGTCGGCCTGACCGCCAGCGCCTTCAGTTCGCTGTCGATGGACCCGGCCCTGGTGCTGTTCTGCCCCAACTACAGCTCCGATTCCTACCCGGTCCTGATCAAGAACAAACGTTTTGCCATCCACGTGCTGTCCGGCGGCCAGCAGAACGAAGCCTATGCCTTCGCGCGCAAAGGCAAGGACAAGGCCCAGGGGATCGAGTGGACGCTGAGCGAGCTGGGCAACCCGATTCTGGCCAACGCCACGGCGGTCATCGAATGTGAACTGTGGCGCGAATATGAAGGCGGCGACCACGCCATCATGGTCGGCGCGGTGAAAAACCTGATCGTGCCCAACCAGAATGCCGGCCCGCTGGTGTATTGCCACGGCAAGATGGGTGCCCTGCCCGTTCTGGCCTGAAGCGATCACATGACAGCCACAAGTCAGTCGGCGCTTGATCGACCTTTTACTGACTGAGATCCGGACTGTTCGTCAGAATATATTTTTCTACAATTTAGTATTATGGTATACCAACAACCAGCAGGCCCGCAGTCGACAGGCCAACAACAAAAGATCCGAGGTAAGCGTCATGAAGTTTTCCCTGTTCGTACACATGGAACGTTGGGACGAAAGCGTCAGCCACCGCCAGTTGTTCGAAGACCTGACCGAACTGACGCTGATGGCCGAGGCCGGTGGTTTCAGCACCGTGTGGATCGGCGAACACCACTCCATGGAGTACACCATCTCGCCAAGCCCGATGCCGCTGCTGGCTTATCTGGCGGGCAAGACCACCACTATTCACCTGGGCGCCGGCACCATCATCGCGCCGTTCTGGCATCCGCTGCGGGTGGCCGGTGAATGCGCGTTGCTCGACGTGATCAGCAACGGGCGCATGGAAGTCGGCCTGGCCCGTGGCGCCTACCAGATCGAGTTCGACCGCATGGCCGGCGGCATGCCGGCATCCTCCGGCGGTCAGGCGCTGCGGGAAATGGTCCCGGTGGTGCGTGCCCTGTGGAACGGCGACTACGCCCATGACGGCGACATCTGGAAATTCCCGACCTCCACCAGCGTGCCCAAGCCGATCCAGCAGCCGAACCCGCCGATGTGGATCGCCGCCCGCGACCCGGACTCGCACAACTTCGCCGTGGCCAACGGCTGCAACGTCATGGTCACGCCGCTGATGAAAGGCGACGAGGAAGTCCTCGACCTGAAGAACAAATTCCAGGCCGCGCTGGACAACAACCCTGGCGTGCCGCGCCCGCAACTGATGGTGCTGCGTCACACCCACGTGCACACCGCCGACGATCCGCAAGGCTGGGAAGTCGGGGCCAAGGCGATCTCCAGGTTCTACCGCACCTTCGATGCCTGGTTCGGCAACAAGACCACCCCGGTCAACGGCTTCCTCGCGCCGAGCCCGGAAGAGAAATTCGCCGGTCGCCCTGAGTTCGAGCTGGAAAGCCTGCACAAGACCGCCATGATCGGCACCCCGGAAGAAATCATTCCGCGCATCAAGTACTACCAGGAACTGGGGGTCGACGAATTCAGCTTCTGGTGCGATAACAGCCTGCCCCACGCGGAGAAGAAAAAATCCCTGGAGCTGTTCATCAAGCACGTAGTGCCTGCGTTCCGGTAGGAGCGAACTCGCTCGCGATGGACGCCAACGATAACGCGCGCCATCTGAATGACCGCGTTATCCAGAAGTTTTTCGCGAGCAGGCTCGCTCCCACAAGGGTCGATTCCAATGATGACTGGTCGCCTCCCATCACTCGCCCTTCCCTCCGGCGCCGCGCGGGCTTACCTGCGCGGTGAATGGACCGCTTCGCACCTGCATTTCAAGCGCCTGCGCGCCAGCGTTTCGGCCAAGCAGAACGGCTTCTGGCAAACGGTTCACTGAGCCCACCCGAACAGCCAATCACGCACCCCGCGTCTCGCCATTGCATGGCGCGTACGGTGCTTTGTGTTTCGCCTTTGATCAGGTTTGCCCAATGAACAATAACAACGCGCTGTTGATCATCGACATGCAGCAGGAGGACGGGTTCGTCCTGGAAAACCTCGACAGGGTGGTCGCCCATACCGCCGCCCTGCTCGATACCGCCCGCCATCAGCGGATGCCTGTCATCTATACCCGCCACATCAATCAGGCCGACGGCAGTGACCTGCCCCACGGCGAACCTCTGGCCGCCGACGGTGGCCCCGGAAGTTACCGCGCTGGCACCCGGCAAGTGGAAATCATCGAGTCGCTGACGCCGCAGCCCGGTGAATTGATCATCGATAAAGGCCGTTACAGTGCCTTTCACCGCACCGACCTCGACGCCCGGCTCAAGGCAATGGAGGTCGACACGCTGATCGTCTGCGGCGTGCTGACCGACGTCTGCGTGCTGACCAGCGTGTTCGATGCCTTCGCCCTGGGCTATCGCGTGCGCCTGGTCAGCGATGCCTGCACCACGACCACCGAGGCCGGGCATTACTCGGCCCTGCTGATCATGGCCAACTGGGTCTACGCGCTGGAAATCCTCACCACGACCGAGTGCCAGCGCGCCCTGGAACACCGCGATTACATCAGCCTGATCCCCGAGCAACCGGACCTGTTTGCCCACCAGCCCCATGAGCTGCAAAGCACCATCGCCCGTCTGCAATCCCGTCTCGTCCGGACTCAGGAGTGATCGCCATGCAAGTCGAAAAAAGAAGCATCGATTTCATCCCCGAGACCGAACGCCACGGCAAGCCGGGTTCGCTGTTCTATATCTGGTTCGGCGCCAACATGAACATCACCACCATCGCCTCCGGCGTGTTGCCGGTGGTGATGGGGCTCAACCTGTTCTGGAGTGCGCTGGCGATCATCATCGGCTCGTTGCTGGGGGCGATTTTCATGGCCTCCCACTCGGCCCAGGGACCGAAGCTGGGCATTCCGCAAATGATCCAGAGCCGGGCGCAATTCGGCGTGTTGGGGGCGGTGTTGCCGCTGCTGTTCGTGATGCTGATCTACCTGGGTTTCTTCGTCAGCAACACCTTGCTCGCGGCCCAGGCGCTGGAGTCCGTCAGCCCGCTGCCGATGTCCGGCAATATCTACCTGATCGGCGCGTTGTGCTTCGTCGTCGCGCTCTATGGCTATCGGTTGATTCACCGCTTGCAGAAGCTGCTGTCGATTCTGTCGCTGGTGGTGTTCGTCGCCGCCACAGTACTCGCCTTGCAGTTGCCGATCCCGGCCGAACAATGGCTGCCGACGGGCTTCTCGCTGTCGAAGTTCCTGGTGGCGGTGAGCATCGCCGTGACCTGGCAACTGTCCTACGCGCCTTACGTCGCCGATTATTCGCGCTACCTGCCAAGCAACACGCCGACCGCCCAGGTGTTCTGGTACAGCTACGCCGGCACGGTCAGCGGTGGTGCGTGGATGATGATTCTCGGGGCGATCCTGAGCGTCGGCATCGGCGACTTCTCCAGCAACGTCGGCGGGCATGTCGCCGGTCTGTTCGGCGCTGGCGCGGTGCTGCTGTTCGCCTTCATCGTCTATGGCCAGGTGTCGATCAACGTGTTCAACCTGTACGGCGCGTTCATGTCGACCATCACCGTGATCGAACCCTTCGCCCGGCTCAAGGTGACCCCGCGAGTACGCGGTGTGTTCATGCTGCTGATCAGCCTGGTGGCCACAGCCCTGTGCACCATCAGTCAGGACGACTTCATCAGCTTCTTCCTCAACTTCATCTTCTTCATGAGCTACTTCCTGATCCCGTGGACGGCGATCAATCTGGTGGACTACTACTGCCTGCGCAAAGGCCAGTACCGGATTGACGACATCTTCGACCTGAACGGGATCTACGGGCGGGTCAACTGGATCGCCTGCGGCAGTTTCCTGCTGGCGATTGCCCTGGAAATTCCGTTCATGAACACCACGCTGTACGTCGGCCCGGTGGCCACGGCGCTGGACGGGGTGGATCTGGCGTGGATCGTCGGGTTGCTGGTGCCGGCGTTGAGTTATTACTGGTTGATGAAGCTCGGCAAGCGGGCGCCAGTGTTGGATTCAGTGACGTAATGATAAACGGGTGATAGAAAAAGATCGCAGCCTGCGGCAACTCCTTGTATCTCGGCTATCGCTCCGTCAGGAGCGATAGTTCTCGATTGATCATCGAGGGCGGGATCTGGAAGACGCGCAGCTCCTTAGGCGTTAAGCCTGCAACAACGTAGCAGGCTAATTACCGGATGCATCCTACAAAGCACACGGAAACGTCCTATTTCTAACTAAATCAACTTCGCCAAAGCTATGCAGCCCCAGGACCGGGGCGCAAATGCAGACCTTCCTGCTCGCCCCCATTCAGACCAGGAAGGCCTGATCATGCTCCCCCAACTGTCCACCTTCTTCGATGACAGCCGCCTCAAACGCTGGGGCCGTAACCTTGACCATGGTCTCGACGTCCTCACCTTCCCCGGCAGCAAACGCCTTGACCATCCCTTCACCCATCGCGTCGAACGGCTTATGCCGAGATTGTCATTCGCTACGTTTCCGCTGTCCTTGTTCTGCGTTCTAGTCGGTACGTTGTTCGCTCAAAGTACTCAGGCTGGCACCCTTGAAGCAGTTAATCACACCCACTGGGCCATCAATCGATTCAGCGTTGAGGGTCGTTCTGGAATCGACATTATTGGGCCATATCAGGGCGGAGGTGGGGGGTGTTGTTACAGCGCGCCAGCGCGCTGGAAGCCGGGGATGACGGTGCGGGTTGATTGGGAGACTGGCGCCAGTGGAGTGAGCGATCTCGCCGACGAGTTCCCAGGGTTTGCCGATCGACCCAAGTACTTGGCATGGATAGATAAAGTCGATGCTCAAAAACGCCAACACAGCAAAGTCGTGCCGGTCCCGGACTACACCGACCAAAAAACCTGCGGCCTCACCGTGCACTTCCTGCCCTGCGATGACCTCCTGGTCACCACCTCTTGTTACGCCTACGGCAGCCCCGAATACCCGATCAAGACCCCATTGCACTTGCCGGAGCCTCAGTCATGTCCGAAGTGAAACATGCCCGCGTCTGCTATCCGCCGCCATTTCCGCTGGAGGGCCGATTGCCCCGCCAGGCCTATCAGGTCCATCAGAACCTCTCGCGCCAACACCAGCAGGAGAGTGATTACCATGATGCCCTGTGTATGGCCGCCGGCCGCCGGGTGCTGAGGCCATGTTGCAAGTCCTTGCACATCAGCCTGTTCTTCGACGGCACCGGCAACAACCTCAACAATGACCTGTACGAATCCACTCCGCCACACCCGACCAATATTGCCCGGTTGTTTCGCGCGACTATTGGCGACGGCCATGCCGGCGGCACTGCGCACAACGCCAGGGCCCAACGCCTGACCGATGCCGTGGGTACGGGCTATGGCGAGTACTTCAAATACTACATGCCTGGCGTGGGGACGCCTTTTGCGGAAGTCGGTGATCTGGATTACACCACGCTGGGGCTGGCCGGCGCCTGGTACGGCGAAGAACGGATCAACTGGGGCCTGCTGATGATCATCGATGCCCTGCGCCGCGCGCTGGGCCAGCCACGGCTGGACGATGCCAGCTTGCTGGCGGCGGTCAAGGCCATGGGCACTGTGCCGGGCATGGAGTGGGCGGCGGGGCAGACAAACCGTCGCATTGAGTTTCGCAAGCAGCTCAAGGCCATTGAAAAGCCCTTGCATATCGCCCTGAGCCAGCCGCAGCCCGGTATGTCGAAGCTCTTGGGTATCAAGCTGTTTGTCTATGGCTTTTCCCGTGGTGCGGCAGCGGCGCGGGCCTTTGTCAGTTGGCTGAACGAGCTGATGCGTTATACGCCAGCGCTGAAACTGGGCGAACTGGAGCTCCCCGTCAGCGTGGAGTATTTGGGGCTGCTGGACACCGTGGCCTCGGTGGGCTTCGCCGATATCGTGCCGGGCGCGAACGGTCATATGAGCTGGGCCGATGGCAATCAGGAGTTACCCGGTGGCGGACTGGTCAAGCGCTGTTTGCACCTTGTGGCCAGCCATGAGCAACGACTATGTTTTCCATTGGAATCGATTCGGCGTGAGAGCGGAGATTATCCGGTTAATGCCGTGGAGGTTATTTATCCGGGTGTGCATTCCGATCAGGGTGGGGGCTACCCGCCGGGGGATCAAGGCAAGGCTTTCAGCCCGGATACTCGAAATGGAGATGGCCTATTATTGTCGCAGATCGCCCTTAACGATCTGTATGCCGACGCCTTTGTTCATGGCGCCCCCTTAAAGGTACCCAAAGCTACCTTGCCAGTATCCATTAGCGATGAGCTTTGGCGGGCGATGGATCTCGAACTTGTGCGAGAGTTTGACACTACGACTGAACTTGTTACGCGCTTCAACGCCTGGCGCCAAACAACGCTGGGTCTGCCCCCTGTTTCTCAGCCGCTGCCCACTGAGCAGACCGAACGATACCAACCGCTCCCATCCACCATTACTCTCGAACAGGCCGTGCGCGAACAACTCGGCTGGATCACCGCCTGGCGCATCGACCGCTATGCCTTTGCCAGTCTGAGAAAGACCGCTTTCTATCTCGACGCGAGCGATACCCACGCTGATCCCGACACACGGGCCACCGCCGAGACCCAGCGTACAAAAGCCCAGGCGGAGATTGAAAAAAACCGTCTCCAACAACGCGCCCGCGAACGCAACGGGCGCACGCCGAAAACGCCCCTGGCGCCCGGGGTCCCGGATTTCGATCCGGACCTTGCAAGAACCCAACTGCGCGAAGCGGCCGAAGAGTTCCGTGCGAACTACCACGACCCCGATCACCTGGCCTCCAGTCTCAGCCGAGTATTACCGGCCAACGCTCCGCCTGCCGTCGTTATGCGCATCATCACCGCCGATGCGCGGGTCGAGTGCCGGCAGATGAAGGCCGCCGGTCGGGCCAGGGTCAGTGAGTTGTTTCCACCTCCTGAACGCGAACGCAATCACTGGGACGAAAAGAACCGTGGCAATGTCGACGAGAGCCGCAATGCCAATCAGCCGGCAGGCCTGCTGCGTGCGCTGTTCGATGATCAGGTCCACGACTCCCGCGCCTGGTTTCTTTATTCGTTCGGGCGCGAACCGCTGGGCAGCTATTTTCGCGAACGCATGGTGTTCTTCGGTGAAGCCAGCCGCAGGGAGCTGGCACTCCATCCCGAAACGCAGGCGGCAATGCTGGCGAGCGGCACGCCATTGCCAGCCTATGCACCTGGCGTGGTCGCACGTCCTCCCGTCATGGATGCTCAACACCTGGCTGAGGTCCACCAGGCCATCGACGCCATCTGGGAAGACTTTTACAGCAAAGTCGGCGAGGCAGGCGATGCACAGGCCTGACTCGGTGGTTCGACACTCGGTAGAAGGAACAAAACCCATGTCCCATCGCAATGCGTGTCGCCTGCAGATCCGGGCTCTAGCGGGCTTGGCTACGGCCGTGCTCCTGCAAAACGTCGAGGCCAGCTCTCTCGAAGCCATCAATCACACCCACTGGGCCATCAATCGATTCAGTGTTGATGGTCGTTCGGGCATCGACATCATTGGCGCCTACCAAGGCGGGGGTGGAGGGTGTTGTTACGTCGCACCAGCGCGCTGGCAGCCAGGGATGACGGTGCGCGTCGACTGGGAGACCGGGGTAGCCGGTTCAAAAGGTTTTCCCGGTTTTGCTGATCGAGACAAATACTATGCTTGGTTGGACAAAATGGAGGCACAAAAGCGCAAACACAGCAAAGTCGTGCCAATTCCCGACTACACCGGCCAAAAAACCTGCGGCCTCACCGTGCACTTCTTGCCCTGCGACCAGCTGCAGGTCACCACCTCTTGCTACGCCTATGGCAGCCCCGAATACCCGATCAAGACCCCGCTGCAATTGCCGGAGCCCCGGTCATGTCCTAAATAACGCGGTGATTTCGTCACGGCGAGGAGGCCGAAACTCTGAATGCCATGACCGCAGATACGGGTATGGTCCCTGAAAAACAATTAGCTTCCGAGCCGCCTTCGCTAGCTACGCCATGCACACCAAATCTCAGGCAAAAAAAATCCCAGGCAGCTGATGGACGCCTGGGATTTAAAAATGCATAAACCGTGGTGGTGAACGCGGCGCGGATATTACGGAATATTTCGGCCTGTAACAAGATATTTTTATTCACTATCCAGTTACTAATCCTTCTAACCCCTTCAATATCCACATATTTTCTAAGGGCGACTACAGGAACCAGCGATACTCCCGCGCGCTGATGTCATGCAGAAATGCCAGATGATCCTGACGTTTGTTTTCGCAATAGACGTCCACAAACTCCGCCCCCAAGCCTTCGCGCAGCGATGCATGACTTTGCATGGACTGCACCGCTTCGAGCATTTCCAGCGGAAAATCGATGCCACTGCCACGGTCTTCGTTGAGCGGTGCAATCGGCTCGCGTTCCCCTTCCAGGCCTTGCTCCAGCCCTACCAGAATCGCCGCCAACGCCAGATAGGGGTTGGCATCGGCGCCCGCCAGGCGATGTTCGATGCGCAGGTTCTTGATGTCCGACTCCGGAATACGCAAGCAGGCATCGCGATCCTCGAAGCCCCAACTGGCGCGGGACGCGACGTTCACCGTGCCGCTCAAGCGGCGCATGGCGTTGTGGTTCGGGGCAAAGATCGGCATGCAGTGCGGCAACACCTCCAGGCAACCGGCCACTGCATGGCGCAGCGCCCGCTGGCCGTTCGCCGCCAACAGGTTGTTCGCCGCCAACAGGTTGTTGCCGGCCTGGTCATACAGGCTGACATGCACGTGCATGCCGCTGCCGGGGTGCTGCAAGTAGGGTTTGGCCATGAAGCTGGCGCGGTAGTTGTGCTTGAGCGCCACGCCCCGGGTGCTGCGGCAGAACAGGGCCGCCCAGTCGGCGGCGCGCAGGCCGTCATCGCAATGGCCGAAGTTGATTTCGAACTGGCCCGGGCCGAGTTCGGCGGTGATCACCGTGGCATCGACGCCTTGGGCTCGCGCGGTCTCGACCATTTCATCGAGCACCGGGGCGAAACGCGACAAGCGTTCGATGTGCATGTTCGGCTGATCGTCGGCATCGCCGGTCAATTCATCACGAGGGAACTGCGGCAAGCCGTCCTTCAAGCGGCTGTCGAACAGGTAAAACTCCAGCTCGAAGGCCACCACCGGGAAAATGCCCTTGCGCTTGAGCCGGTCCAGCACCTGCGCCAGCACTTCGCGGGGTTCGAATTCGATGGGTTTTTCGGTGCCGTCGGAGGTGATCAGCATCTGGCCCAAGGGCTGTTTTTCCCAGCTCACCAGCTTCAAGGTGCCGGGCACCAAACGGCGCTGCGCATCCGGGTCACCATCGTTGAAACAGTAATCGCCGATCTTGAACAGTCCGCCCTGGGTGCCGAGCAGCACGCAGTTCTGCGGCAGCTTCAGTGCACTGCCGGCAGCGACTTTTTCCAGCATCTCGATCGGGTAGCGCTTGCCGTAGAAATGCCCCGGAATGTCCAGGGAGATCAGGTCGACGTAACGCACTTCGGGGTTGCAGTGGCGGAAGTTGCGAACCTCGGCCAGCAGTTCAGAGCACACAGCATCCATCGTTTTGTTCCTTGTTGTTATCAGGTGTAAACCCAAAGCACACGGGTCAGTTGGTCGGACAGGTTGCCGTAGCGGCAGTGCGCATGGCTGGCCAGTTGAAAGCTGTCACCGGGATGCAGGGTCACCGGTTCGTTGTCGTCGAGCCACAGGGTCAACTGCCCTTCCAGGACGTAACCGCCCTGCTCGGAGCTGTCCTTCATGTGTCGGTCACCGCTGCTGGCGCCGGGCTCGAGCTGGCTTTCGAGCATCGAAAAAGACGCGCGCATCTTTGGCGACACGAGGATGTCGGTGATGCCGTCGGCGTAGTACAGCGTGCGGCGCTCGTCCGGGCGGGTGACCCAGGACAAGGCCATGGGTTTGGGCAGGCTGTAGAAATAGGTGGTCGGCACCCCCAGGGTTTCGCTGATGGCGGTCAGGTCCGCCACGGTCGGGCGCGACAGGCCGCGCTCGACCTGGGACAGAAAACCCACGGAGCGACCGATTTTGTCCGCCAGTTCCTTCAGGGTGTACTTCTTGTGTTTGCGCAGGTCCTGGATCAGGATCGCCAGCGCCGAGATTTCTTCTTGCATGTCCATCTAGATGGCTTCCAGAAAGTGTCGCTTCAAATGCTGTCGCGCAGTCGATACCAGGCTTTGCCGATGGCTTCCAGCGGCGCGGCCAGGTATTTGCCGCCGGGAAAACTGCCGTTGTTCAGGCCCTGGTACAGGGACAGCTCGTCGGGCTGACCGAGTACCGCGTCGGACACCGCCCGCGCCGCGGCCAGTGTCGGTAGCACGCCATGCCCGGAGTACCCCTGCATCCAGTAAAGATCGCCGCGCCGGCCGATATCCGGTGTGCGTTTGAGGGTCAGGTCGATGTGGCCGCCCCAGGCAAACTCCAGCCCGACGCCGGTGAGTTGCGGGAACACGCGTTCCAGGAATGGCCGGGTCGCGGCGGCGATGTCCTTGGGCATCCCGCCCAGGTAAGTGCAACCGCCACCGAACAGCAGGCGGTTATCCGGGGTGCGGCGGAAATAATCGAGTACGAACTGGTTGTCGGTCACGCACACGTTGCTCGGCAGCAGCGCGGTGGCTTGCTCCTCGGTGAGCGGCGCAGTCGCGACCTGATAGGTCCCGACCGGCAACACGCAACTGGCCAGTTGTGGGTCGAGTCGGTCGAGGTAAGCGTTGCACGCCAGCACCAGCACATCGGCGCGAATACGACCGCGCTCGGTGTTCACCACAAACCCGTCGCCCTCCTCGCCATAGTTCAGCGCCTTGCTGAGCTCGTGGATGCGCCCACCGGCCCGCTCAATGGCATCGGCAAGGCCCAGGGCCAGTTTCAGCGGATTCAGATGCCCACCCTCGGGATCGAACAGGCCGGCCCGATAGCGCTCGCTGGCAACCCACTGCGGCAAATCGCTGCGCTCGATAAATTGCAGTTTGTCGTGGCCCCACTTGTGGCTGGCCTCGTGTTGCCATTCGGTCAGCAGGCCTACCCGACGGGGCATCACCGAGGTCCAGAGATGACCGGCGCGGTAGTCGCAATCGAACTCATGGCGACCGGGCAAGTCACGCAGCTCCCGTGCGGCCCAGCGCATGCCGTCCCACAGTCGGCGTGCCCGTTCGTAACCCAGTGCCGCTTCCAGCGGTGGCATGTCGCACGACCAGCCAAGAATCGCCTGGCCGCCATTACGCCCGGACGCGGCCCAGGCCACCCGGCTGGCTTCGAGCAAGGTCACGCGCTTGCCGGCCAGCGCCAGGCGCAAAGCCGTGTGCAATCCACTGAAGCCGGCCCCGATGATCAGCACTTCGGTGTCTTGCTCACCTTCCAGTGCGGCTCGATCGACCAGACGATCGGCACAGGAATGGGCGTAGTAACTGTCGACATGCCGGGTGGATTGCTGAAACATACGGCCTCGTGAAATTTTGTATTTTTAATTTCATGAAAAAATACACGGTAAATTTCATACAGGCAATCAATGCGTAAAAAATCCCGCTCAGGCGAACCCGAGCGGGATTTTTTTATTCAGACGTGATGTTCGAATCAATCAGGCCACAGGAATCATCGGATCCGCCGCGGCTCACGCGGTGTCGCGTTTAGCCGCTGGCGGGTAGATCCGTTGGGTGTTGATCTGGGTTTTCAGCGACTTGGCCTCCTCCTTGACCAACTTGACCTGACGATCCCAACCCTCGGTGTACACCACACCCCAGGCCCCCAGGTCCAGGCAGGTCACGTACTTCGGCTGGCTGTACGGCGTCGGGTCGACACCGAGGATCTGTGCCGCCACGTTACTGCCGGCGTGACGCCCCAGGACAATGGCGTGCTGGCAGGTCATCAAGGCGTCCCCCAGGACTATCTGGCGAAAATCTTCACCAAGCTGGCCAAGGCCAGACTGGTAGTCGCCACCGAAGGCGTGCGCGGAGGCTTCAAGCTGGCCCGGCCCGCTGACGAAATCACCTTGCTGGACATCGTCAACGCCATCGACGGCCACAAGTCGATTTTCGATTGTCGGGAGATCCGTGGCCGTTGCGCAGTGTTTGACGGCGCCCCGCCTGAATGGGCATTGGAGGGTCTGTGCGCGGTCCATGGTGCAATGATGGTTGCGCAAAAACGCATGGAAGAGGCACTCGCCCAACAAACCATCCTCGACATCGCCAGGAAATTCGGGCGCAAGGCCCCGCCAGAGTTCGGCGTCAAGGTGGAAAGCTGGATGGGCGAACGTCGGGAACGCAAAAGTGCCGCCCAGGCCAGCGAGCAAATCATCCCGACGACCAACCTTTCAGACTGATCCACAAAAAAAAACCGGATGCACGCCAGGCATCCGGTTTTTTCTCAATTGAGTCGAAAAACGGTCGGTGACCGATTTTCACTCTCCCGCGCTTACAAACAGTCGCGCACGATTTTGCGCAGGTCGCCGGACTTGGCCCAAGGTGGCCCCTGATACAGCGAAACCTGGCTGCCGTCCTTGTACTTCACGATATCCAGCACTTCGTCGGCCGTGATCACACTGGGCGCGGTGATGCGGTATCCGTTGGATATCGAAATCTGGGTCGTATTCGATACTTCCTTTTGCCAGGCAGGCAACACGCACGCCGCATACTCTTTTGGCGCCTTCGCGCTGTGCTTGCTGACATTCGGCTCGCCCGGTACCAGCGACGCCGGCAACGAGCACCCGCCCAGCAATGCCAGCACGACCCCCCCCATCAACATCCGCATGCTGCTTCCTTAAATTAGAAAAAAGAGAATGTAGCTCGCCGTCGTCACTACATCCATCCCCAACGATTCGGCGTGTCATTGATATCGCTTCTACCGGTTAGTTCCTTGCCTTCAGATAATCCATCCATCTTTCGCGGGCTTCATGCTGGCGTTGCTTGACTTGCTCCCATTTTGGCCCGATGAGTTGATGAGCCGATATCAGTTTTTCCCGACCAAAGGAAACCCCGCTGATTCAGACAAACACAACATCCGGTGCGGTAAACGGGTCTAAAATTCCGGAATGAGGAGTTCAGGAGGTCATCATGTGGCTTAACGAATCGGAACAGGAACTTCGGCGTGATCTGCAAGGGCTTGCATCAGATTTGCGCTGGTCGGCCGTGGAGCTTTTGCGCATCGAGCAGCAATTGCGCCTGCTCGGAAACGACATCGACGCGCAAGCCGTTCAGAAACTGTGTGCTTTGTTTCAGGGAGATGAAGCAAAACTGTCCGGCTACGCCGAGGAAGTGAAAGCCAAGGTCATTAGCCGCAACAAGGCTCAATAGCGGGAGCGCTGCCATGAACAGGCCTCTTTTCACGCTGGTCGTCGTACTGACCACGTTGGCAGGCTGCAGCACCAACTCGATCTACCAGGACCAGCCGCTGGTCGCGAAAGTCGACACCGGCATGACCCAGGAGCAAGTCCGGCAAATCGGCGGGCAGCCCCTGGCGGTCAGCGACCGTACTATCGAACCCGGCACCTGCTTTGACTACAAGCTGACTCAGTCCGGCCATCAACAGGCGTTCAATGTCAGCTTTGATGGCCGGGGCATGGTCGACCACAAGAGTTTCATGACCTGCGCGGAATGGAGCCACACGCAACAAAAGGCCCGGGAACCCTCCCGCCCCAGTGGCGGCGGCGGCTACTAGCGTCGTTGCATCATGAAAAAGCCCCGGAGAACCGGGGCTTCGGGCCTGATTTCATTTTGTCTGATGGCTGCCCGCAGGCCTGCCAGCACGAGCCCTGTAGCCGGGCAGCGACGCGGCAAACGCCAGCGCTTCTTCCCGATTGGTAAACGAGCCCAGTCGGTCGCCTTGGGTACACACCCGCCAGGGGCCGTTGTTGACGCTGAGTACGTCGTAACCGTTCATGTGCATTTTGTTCAGCATCGGAACGCTCATAGTCACCTCCTCTTGGGCAGTGATATCAGGTTGACTTGCTTACCTTACACCCACCCTTGTCCAAAATACCGACCAGACGTCGCCATGGAGATTCCATGTTTCGGTTGCACTTATCGTCACATCGGCAGCTCAAATTACTCAGATAGCAGCGTAATCGCGGCCCTGGCCCGAATGCTGCACTTGCATGCCTGCACCATGACAACGGCCATCGGGTAATCCATGAAAGTACGCGCAACGATCATCTGCGAGCAGGAAAGGCATGTACTGCTGGTACGCAAGCCGGGAGGACGCTGGACGCTGCCTGGCGGCAAGCTCGAATGGGGTGAAAGCGCAGCCGATGCCGCCGTTCGCGAGTTGCTGGAAGAAACCGGCCTGCGGGTCGACGAGTTGATGTATGTGCAGGAGTTGGAATCGGACGGCACCCGACACCATGTATTCGAGGTGTCGGTGCTGAACCTTGAGCAAATGCGGCCGCTGAACGAAATCACCGATTGCATCTGGCACCCGCTGGATGCGCTACACAACCTGAACATCAGCGACGCCATGCGCAGTATTGTCGGCACCTTTGTGCGCCGCTTGTAGACCCTAGCCTTTGGCCAACGCCGTCGCGGCCCTGTCGATCAAGGCTGCCACTTCGGCTGGCATCGACGCCAGTGACGCATGGCTGGCATGCAAGGTCAGAATCTCCCGGGCGTTGAGCCGCGCCGCCATCCATTGCTGGTTTTGTGGCGCGATCATCCGGTCGTCGGTCGAAACCTGATACCACGATGGCTTGCTCTTCCAGGCCACCGTTCCAATGGTGTCACCGAAAGTGCTTGCCAGCGGCGCTTTCTGGGTGAGGCCCATGACCAACCCCTCGGTCGCCGGCAGGTCCTGGCAGAAGCTCTCATGGTAGAGCTCAGGCTTGACCCACAGGTATCCGTCGCTGTCGGGAGCCAGGTTGGCCGCCGCCGCTGGCAGATGCCGTTGCGTGATGCCGCCGGGGCTTTCGCCGGCGTCCGGGGCGAACGCGGCGATGTACACCAGCCCGACCACATTCGGCTGGTCGCCGGCTTCGGTGATCACTGCGCCGCCGTAGGAGTGCCCCACCAGCAGCACCGGACCGGGCACCTGGGCGACCATCTTGCGCGTGCGCTCGGCATCCTCGGCCAGCGAAGTCAGCGGCAACTCGACGGCACGAATGTGCGTGTCGCCCCGACTGAGCAATTTGACGATGACCTTGTTCCAGTGGGCAGCACCGCCCCAGAAACCATGGACCAGCACGATCGTGGGTTTGTCACTCATCACCTTGACTCCGTTTGCCGTTGGGTTTGTCTGTCGCTTGCCTCAGCCCTGATCGCCACCGCCCACGGGCATGACCATACCGGTGATATAGGACGCTTCGTCGCTGGCCAGAAACAGAATAGCCCCCGCCTGCTCATCCAGGGTGCCGTAGCGTTTCATCAAACTGCTGTCGAGGGTCTGGTCGACGATCTGCTGGTACCAGAGTTTTTCCTGCTCACTCTGCTCGGCACCGTTGCGGGGTATGCGTCGCGGCGGTGCTTCGGTGCCGCCTGGCGCCGTGGCATTGACCCGTACGCCGCGACCGGCGGTTTCGAACGCCAGACAAGCGGTCAAGGCGTTGACCCCACCCTTTGCCGCACCGTAGGGCACGCGGTTGAGGCTGCGGGTGGCGATGGAGGACACGTTGACGATCGCACCACTGCCCTGCTCCAGCATGAACGGCAGCGCGGCATGGCAACACCACAAGGTCGGGAACAGCGAACGGCGAACCTCGGCCTCGATCTGCGACGCGTCATAGTGCTCGAACGGCTTGGCCCAGATTGTCCCGCCAACGTTATTGACCAGCACATCGAGGCGACCGAAGCGCTCGACGGCGGTTTGCATCACCCGACTGCATTCCTCGTATTGCTCAAGGTCGGCGGTCAGGGCCAATACCTGGGTGGTTGACGCCAACTGTTGCTGGACTTCGAACACCAGGTCGGAGCGATCCACCAGGATCAGCTTCGCCCCTCCGGCGGCCATACGCTCGGCCACCCGCCGACCGATGCCTTGGGCAGCGCCGGTGATCAGGGCGACTTTGTCTTGAAATCGGTTCATCTCTGTCTCCCACAACAACGCGATTCAAGCCGCGCTGGCGGCAAATTTTTCGAAGTAAAAGTTGGCCGGTGCGATGCCTTGTTCGCGAATGAACTGGCTGACGGCCTCGACCATCGGCGGCGGCCCGCACAGGTAGACGTCGACGTCGCCATCGTTCAGGTGCTTCGGCTCGATGTGCTGGGTCACGTAGCCCTTGAGCGGGTGCTGGCTCTCGGGGCTGGCGACGCAGGCGCTGAAGGTGAAGTTGGGGATGCGCGCGGCAAAGGCTTCGAGTCGGTCGATTTCCACCAGGTCGAAATCGTGGGTCACGCCGTAGATCAGGTGCAGCGGGTGATCGCTGCCCTGCTCGGCGATCTTCTCCAGCATCGCGGTAAATGGCGCCAGCCCGGTGCCACCGGCCAGCAGCAACAGCGGCCGACGAATGTCACGCAGGTAGAAGCTGCCCAAGGGACCTGCCAGGCTCATGCAGTCGCCGGCCTTGGCCATGCCGGTCAGGAAGCTGCTCATCAGGCCGCCGGGCACATTGCGGATCAGGAAGCTGACCTCGCCATCGCGCTGCAACGAGCTGAACGAATAGGCGCGGGTCTGCTCGCTGCCGGGAATCCCGAGGTTCACATATTGCCCCGGCAGGAACGCCAGCTTGCTCAGGGCCTCACCCTTGATCGACAGCGCGATGGTGCTGTCGGACAACTGGCGCACGGCACTGATGGTGGCGTCGTAGCTGGCCTGACGGGTGCGGCAGACTTCGGAGGATGTCGGTACACGCACCACGCAATCGCTTTTGGCGCGCATCTGGCAGGTCAGGACAAAACCCTGTGCGGCCTCTTCAGGGCTGAGGGCGTCCTCGATGTATTCCTCACCCAGATCGTATTGACCGGCTTCGGCAAAACACTTGCAGGTACCGCAAGCGCCGTCGCGGCAGTCCAGCGGGATGTTGATGCCCTGGCGGTACGCGGCGTCGGCCACGGTTTCGCCGGCGTTGGCGTCGATGAACCGGGTGACGCCGTCTTCAAAATTGAACGCAATGGAATGGGTCATGACGGCAGTCTCACAAGTGGTAAACATCGATGACCTGGCGAACGTAGTCGTTCTTCAGGATCACTTTCTTGGCCAAGATCTGCGTGTTTTCACCGCGCACGTCGAGGGTGTAGAAACTGCTGCCGAAATAGCTGTCGACGGTCTTGTAGCGAAAACTCAGGGTGTGCCAGTTGAAGCGCACCTTGCACAGTCCGTCGCTCTGTTCGAGCAGCTCGATGTTGCTGATGTTGTGGGAGGTGCGAGTGTCCGGCACGCTGGCGCTGGAGCGCTCGGTCTTGATGCGGAAGATGCGGTCTTCCAGGCCCGTGCGGTTGCCGTACCAGATCAGCGAGATTTCCCGCTGCGGGTCCTCGGTCAACTCGTCGTTGTCGTCCCAGGACGGCATCCAGTACGTCGCGTCGGGGGCGTACAGTTCCAGCCATTCGTCCCACTGGCGGTCGTCGAGGTAGCGTGCTTCGCGGTAGAGAAAATCGCGCACCGCTTCATAGGAAATGGTCATTGCACGTCCTCCACGGCGATCAGCTTCGACTGCTCGGCCGCCAGGGCCTTGAGCATGGTCTGCTGCCAATACTTGTGTTGCAGCACGAACAGGCCCTCATCTTCGGTGCGCACGCCACTGAGCAGCGGATGCAGGTCGATTTCCTTGGCTGCCTCGTCGGCGCCTTCGATCCAGTGCTCGGCGCCACGGGACATGTCGTTCCAGGTGGTGACGCTGCCCTGATAGCTGGTCTGGCAGGAGCGGAATTCCTCCAGATCGTCCGGCGTGGCCATGCCGCTGACGTTGAAGAAATCCTCGTACTGACGAATCCGGCTGGAACGGGCGTGGTCGCTCTCGCCTTTGGGGGCGATGCAGTAGATGGTGATTTCCGTGCGGTTGACCGAGATCGGCCGGGCGATGCGGATCTGCGAGCTGAACTGGTCCATCAGGTACACGTTCGGGTACAGGCACAGGTTGCGCGAGTTCTCGATCATCCAGTCGGCGCGGGCCTTGCCGAAGTCTTGCGCCAGCTCATCGCGGCGCTCGTAGAGCGGACGATCCTCGGGGTTGGCCCAGCGGGTCCAGAGCAGCATGTGGCCCTTGTCGAAGGAATAGAAACCGCCGCCCTGCTTGGCCCAGCTGCCGGCGCTCATGGTCGGATTGCTGTCACCCGCCTCGCGCTGCTTGCGCTGGTTCTGGGTGGCCGCGTAGTTCCAGTGCACGGAGCTGACGTGGTAGCCGTCGGCGCCGTTCTCGGCGGTGAGCTTCCAGTTGCCTTCGTAGATGTAGCTGGAAGAGCCGCGCAGCACTTCCAGGCCATCGGCGGACTGGTCGACGATCATGTCGATGATCTTCGCCGACTCGCCCAGGTGCTCGACCAGTGGCAGCACATCGGCTTTCAGGCTGCCGAACAGGAAGCCGCGATAGGACTCGAAACGCGCAACCTTGGTCAGGTCATGGGAGCCTTCGCAGTTGAAGCTCGACGGGTAGCCGGCGTTGGCCGGATCCTTGACCTTGAGCAGTTTGCCGGAGTTGTTGAAGGTCCAGCCGTGGAACGGGCAGGTGTAAGAGCTCTTGTTGCCGGACTTGTGCCGGCACAAGGTCGCGCCACGGTGACTGCAGGCATTGATGAAGGCGTTGAGCACACCGTCCTTGTTGCGCGCGATGAAGATCGACTGGCGCCCCATGGTGGTGGTGTAGAAATCGTTGATGTTGGGGATCTGGCTTTCGTGGGCCAGGTACAGCCAGTTGCCCTCGAAGATGTGTTCCATCTCAAGGTCGAACAACCGGGGATCGGTGAACATCTCGCGTTTGCAGCGATAGAGGCCCTGCTCGGGATCGTCTTCAAGCAGGGAATGCACGTATTCGGGTCGCAGGGTCATGGCCGCCGCCTCCATTGTTATTGTTCAGGCAGGGGTCATGCTAGGACGGGGCAATGGGGCGGACTATCCGCGGGGTGCAGACCTTTATCCGTTTTGTGCAGTCACTGGCGGTGTGTCAGGCGCCGTCAATGGTGAATGTGCCGGCCCCATCGTCGGATCAGACAACATCAAACCTGAAGGTCTCAATGCCGACGTTTGAGGGTATCGGACGGCAATTCGCCGAACTGCTTGCGGTAGCTGTCGGAGAACCGTCCCAGGTGCAGGAAGCCGTAATCCATCGCCACTTCGGTGACGTTGCGCACGTTGCAGGTCGGGTCGCTCAGGCAGGCATTGATGCGTTCCAGGCGTTTCTGGCGCAGGTAGTTTTTCGGCGTAACGCCGGCATTGCGCTCGAACAGTCCATACAACGAGCGCAGGCTCATGTGCGCCTGGCGCGCCAGTGCTTCGCTGTCGATGTCCTGCTTGAGGTTACTGGCGATGTAATCGGCAATCGCCTCGAACGTGGCCGTCTGCGAGCCCAGCTCGAGGCGGCAGACATTGGTTTTCATCAGGCTGAGCATCTTGCTGACGATGATCTGCGTGTAATGCTCCTGCACCCTGGGGATCTGCTCGGTGGATTCAGCCTCCTGGCAGATCATCCCCAACAGGTTGACGAAACCTTCCAGTTCATTGAGCTGATAACGGTTTTCCAGAAAACGCACGCCCTGCCCCGGATAGCGCCAGCGCTGCTCATCGCAGACCGATTCAAACAAGCGGGTCGGGACTTTGAGGATGAATTTTTCGCAATCGTCGGAGTACGTCAGGTCCACCGGATCGTCGGGATTGATCAACAGCAGTTCGCCGGGGGCGAAGTAATGCTCCTGACCGTGGCCGCGCCACAGGCAATTGCCGCGCAGCAGCACTTGCAGGTGATAGATGCTGTCCAGCGCACCGGACGTCACGCGCACACTGGCGCCGTAGCTGATGCGGCACAGGTCGAGGCTGGCGAACTTGCGATGGTCGAGACTGGCCAGCGGGCTGCCGGCACGGGGCATGACAATGCAGTGGTTACCGACGTGCTGATTGACGTAGCCCGACACCGCATAAGGGTCGGCATGGTCGAACACTCTGCTGCGCTGACTCAACAGTTGAGCTTGCATCATCGGGTCACTCTCATTGTTGTTATAGGTTGCGTCGGGCCATTCTAGAACAGTGCGTCAGTCCCTTGAGATATTTCCGGCGAGTTGCACAAACACCCTGTAGTAGCGAGCCTGCTCGCGATGACGGAGTACCAAACAACATAGATGTTGAATGTTAAACCGCTATCGCGAGCAGGCTCGCTCCTACAGGATTGTGTTATCAGTCCTCCAATGCGCGAACCCGCTCGTGGCGCTGCTGTTCTTCAGGCTGGGCAGACGACTGCAGGGTGAAATCGAATTCGATTTCGGCAAAGCGACCGCTCACACCATGGGCCGCTGCGCGCTGCTGATCGTCGCTGAAGGTGATCTTGGCGATCAGTTCGTCACGGGTGGCGTAGGCGAAATCGTCGTGCAAGTACTTTTCGCCATCCAGATTGATCTGGGTAGTCAGGTGGCGATGATCCGGTGCGGAAATGAAGAAGTGCACGTGCGCCGGGCGCTGGCCATGACGGCCCAGTTGATCGAGCAGTTGCTGGGTCGGACCGTCCGGTGGGCAGCCGTAGCCCGACGGCACGATGCTGCGGAAACGGTAACGGCCTTCGGCGTCGGTAACGATGCGGCGACGCAGGTTGAATTCCGACTGGGCGGTGTCGAAGTACGAGTAGGTACCGCCAGTGTTGGCGTGCCAGACGTCTACCACGGCGCCGGCCAAAGGTTCGCCAGCGGTGTTGAACACGCGGCCTTGCATAAACAGGGTCACACCCGGATCGACGCCATCGTCAAGGCGCGCTTCGCCTTCCGACAGCGGCGCGCCCGCCACGTACAGTGGACCTTCGATGGTGCGCGGGGTGCCGCCGGACTTGCCGGCCTGCTCGTCTTCGGCGTCCATCAGCAGGTCAAGGTAGTGCTCCAGACCGAGACCGGCCACCACCAGCCCGGCTTCCTGGCGAGCGCCCAGCACGTTGAGGTAGTTGACCGCTTTCCAGAACTCTTCCGGGGTCACGGCCAGGTCTTCGATGATGTTCACCGAATCACGCAGGATGCGGTAGACCAATGCCTTGGTCCGTGGGTCGCCGGCGTCGTTGTGCAGGCCGCTGGCCTCTTCGAGAAATTTCTGGACTTCGGCAGTGTGGGAAATCTTGACGTTCATTCTGGGTTCCTCATCTTGTAATTATTAGGGTAGCGCGCTGAACAGGCTGGGCTCAGCGGTCATCGTCACGGATGGAAGAAGGATGCCGGCACATCGCGTCGATCTCGATGGCCATGTACGGAAACAGCGGCAATTGCATCAGCAGGTCATGCAGTTCCTGAACGCTGTCGACATCGAACACGCTGTAGTTGGCGTAGTGTCCGGCGATGCGCCACAGGTGACGCCACTTGCCCTGCTCTTGCAGACGCTGGGCCAGGGCTTTTTCGTCAGCCTTGAGTTTGGCTGCCGCTTCCGGGTTCATGTCGACCGGCAGGTTCACGGTCATTTTTACGTGGAACAGCATAATGCTCTCCTCAGGCTTGGTGAATGGCAGTGGATGTCTTGTCGCGGCGGAAAAACGCCAGGCGTTCCTCATCCAGGCTCAGGCCCAGACCCGGGGTGTTCGGCACGTGCAGTTCAAAATCGCGATACACCAGCGGTTCGCTGAGAATGTCTTCAGTCAGCAGCAGCGGGCCGAACAGTTCGGTGTCCCACGCCAGTTTGTTCAGGGTAACGAAGGCATGGGCCGAGGCCATGGTGCCTAGGCCACCTTCAAGCATGGTGCCGCCGTACAGGGCGATACCGGCCGCTTCGGCGATGGAGGCGGTGCGCAATACAGCACGGGGGCCACCGTTCTTGGCGATCTTCAGGGCGAACACCGAAGCCGCGCCTTCGCGGGCCAGATTGAACGCATCTTCCACGCATTCGATGGATTCGTCGGCCATGATCGGCGCCGGGCTCATGGCGTTCAGGCGAGCCATACCGGCGCGGTTATTGCGCGAAATTGGTTGTTCGATCAGGTCGATGCCATTGGTACCGAGGATCCGGCAGGCCCGCAATGCCACCGCTTCGTCCCAGGCCTGATTGACGTCGACCCGTACGCTGGCGCGGTCACCCAGGGCTTTTTTGATCGCAATCACGTGGGCCAGGTCGCGGTTGACCTCACCGGCACCGATCTTCAGTTTGAAAATGCGGTGGCGACGCAGGTCGAGCATTTTTTCCGCTTCAGCGATGTCCTTCTCGGTATCGCCGCTGGCCAGGGTCCAGGCCACCGGCAGCGCATCGCGAACACGACCGCCGAGCAATTCGCTGACCGGCAGGCCGAGGCGTTTGCCCAAGGCATCGAGCAGTGCGGTTTCAATACCGGATTTGGCGAAGGTGTTGCCACGGATGCTGCGCTCCAGGCGCAACATGGCGGCGTTGACGTTGTTGCTGTCCTGGCCGATCAACAAGGGGGCGAAGTGCGTGTCGATGTTGGTCTTGATGCTGTCCGGGCTTTCATTGCCGTAGGCCAGGCCACCGATGGTGGTGGATTCGCCGATGCCTTCGATGCCGTCGGCGCAACGCACGCGAATGATCACCAGGGTCTGGTTCTGCATGGTGTGCATCGCCAGCTTGTGCGGGCGGATGGTCGGCAGATCGACGATGATCGTCTCGATCGACTCAATGGCTGTTGCAAGCATTTCGATACCCGTCAGGTTCTTGAAGTTCTGGAATCGATTCTCGTACGGCTTTTTTCCCGATGCCAATATAGAATTGGTCTGACTTGATACCTTAAAGGTATGCAACAGATCCGCGTCTGGAGGCTCCATGGAACTGCGTCACCTGCGTTATTTCCAGGTATTGGCTCAAACCCTCAACTTCACCCGTGCGGCCGAGTTGCTGCACATCGCCCAGCCGCCCTTGAGCCGGCAGATCCAGCAACTGGAGGACGAACTGGGGGTGATGCTGCTCGAGCGCGGCCGACCGCTGAAGTTGACCGACGCCGGGCGGTTTTTCCATGAGCACTCCACCGCCCTGCTCGAACAACTGAACAAGGTCTGCGACAACACCCGGCGTATCGGATTGGGAGAAAAGACCTGGCTGGGTATCGGTTTTGCGCCGTCGACACTGTATGGCGTGTTGCCGGAGCTGATCCGGCGGTTACGCAGTGGCGAGCCGCTGGAGTTGGAGCTGGGGCTTTCGGAGATGACCACCCTGCAACAGGTGCAGGCGCTCAAGGCCGGGCGCATCGACATCGGTTTCGGCCGGATCCGTATCGACGACCCGGCCATCGTCCAGACCGTGCTCACCGAAGACCGCCTGGTTGCCGCCCTGCCCGCCGGCCATCCGTTGCTTGCAGGTCCCATCAGCCTGCGGGATCTGGCGAAGGAACCCTTTGTGCTGTACCCCGGCAATCCACGGCCGAGTTACGCCGACCATGTGATTGCCCTGTTCGAGTCCTACGGCGTGAGCATCCACGTCGCGCAATGGACCAACGAACTGCAAACGGCGATCGGTCTGGTGGGGGCAGGAATCGGGATCACCCTGGTGCCGGCCTCGGTGCAGTTGCTGCACCGCGACGACATCGGCTTCACCCCGCTACTGGAAGACAACGCCACCTCGCCGATCATTCTCAGCCGACGGGTGGGCGATGTATCGCCGGGGTTGAACCATTGTTTGCGGATGATTGATGAGCTGTTGCCACGAGGCTGACAACGATCAACCGGCAAACGCCCGGCGCCCTGCCCTCATCTCGGTACGCAACTCGCCGACAAAATCAGAGATGGCGCGTACGCTGGTCAGCTCCGCCGTCGAAACACCGCTGATCAACAACTCCACTCGCTTGGTGACGGAATCGTAGACTTCGATGCGCAGCAGTCCGAGACTCTCCGTGCACTCGCACGACAGCGGCTCAAAACCGGACTCTACGATGTTGCAAAGAACTGAAATCGGAAGCATGGCCGGTCCCTCGGGCGATAGTCAGTTGGATTGGATCCGTATCAGCATAGTTACACTTTGCCGATTTTGCGCCAGTAAATTGCCGTCAATTTTGTTATACCCCTCGCATTTCCGGCAACTCAGTGGGAATTACCACCCCAGATCCAGTTCCAGAACCCCGGCAACTCGACTGGCTGCGAACCGTCGCGTACGGTTCGCGCCATGGCCGCCCGCTGTAGCGCAGCCTGATCGTCGTAAAACGGCTTGTCGGCGGTTTTCACTCCGGTCTCCCGGGCGCTGTCGAGCAGAATCTGCAGGTACTCACGGGTATGCCGGGCGGTATAGCGGTTGAGGTCGTGGAAGGTCACCACCACCGGAATCACGCCGTCGACCACCGGCAATTCGCCACGGGCAATGCGTTCGCGAACTTCGGACATCGAACGCAGCATGTGCGACCGGCGCCGGGGGCTGGCGTTGAAGCCCCAGATCTTGCCGTCATTGGCGCTCAAGTCGGTGAGCAGCACGCGCAGGCCATGCTGCTGATAAGCGGCGAAGGTGCGTTTGTCGTAGTTCCAGAATGGCGGGCGCAACAGGGTTGGCGGGGCGCCGGTAATCGCGGCGATGTCGGCGCTGCCATCATTGAGGGCCTGCTCCAACACTGGCGGGTCAAGGGAGCGATGATTGGTGTGCCAGGGTGTCGCCGTGTGAAAGCCCAGGATATGACCTTCGGCATGTTCGCGACGCATGATGTCCCGGCCCAACTCGCTGCCACCGGCTCGCGGAGCGCGGGTTTGCACGAAGAACACGGCCTTGATGTCCGGTTGCAGCGGGTTTTGCGCCAGGCTCTCCAATACCGTGACGGTCGGATTCCACCAGCTCGATGCGCTGGGACCGTCATCGAAGGTCAGCAGAAACCGGATGGGGGGCTGCGCCTGCAAACGCTGCTCGGTCCGCGGAGTCATTTCGATCGGTGCGGCGATACAACCCAGCAGACCCACTGCCAGGGCGCACACTGTCAAACACTTGAACAATCGTTTCATCTTTTGCCTTGGGCCAGACCATCACGGTCGATACTTCAATGGGCAAGGATCCTTCGCCCGCTCATCCGTCGTCGGCCCGCATCGAGACGACGGGCCGAGGTTGGATAGGGTACACCGGGTTTGGTTCCGGAGCTTGCCAGGCCCGTTTCGCCACAAGCAACTAGACTCAAAGCTTCGGTCGGAGCGTCTTAACCGGAGTGTCAGGCCATGTGCGGACGACTGTCGCAATACCGTGGAATCCACGACTTCGTAGCGGTGCTGAGCATCCCCGACGCGCTGATCAATCACGTCGGCAACGAACCCCTGGGGCACTACAACGCCGCCCCCACCACGCAACTCGCCCTGTTGCACCTGGAGAATGAGCGACTGCACGCCGACGCCGTGCGCTGGGGTTGGCGACCGCACTGGTCGACGGATCGCACGGAGCCGGTCAATGCCCGGGTCGAGAAAGTCGCCCACGGCCCCTACTTCCGGGCGATCTGGCCCCATCGTGCGATCTGCCCGATTGATAACTGGTTCGAATGGGTCGACGCCGGTGACGGCAACAAACAACCGTGGTTGATCCGGCGACGGAACCGGGCACCGGTTTTCTGCGCGGCCATCGGCCAGTACCCCATCGGCGGAGCCCCTCACAGGGAGCACGATGGTTTCGTCATCCTGACGGCCGACAGCGCAGGCGGCCTGCTTGACGTGCATGACCGGCGACCGGTGGTGTTCTCGCCCGAACTGGCGCGGGAATGGCTGGACCCGGCCACGCCCAAGGAGCGGGCCGAGGAAATGGCGTTATCCCAGGGCGAGGTCAGTGAGGTATTTGAGTGGTACAAGGTCGACAGGGCCGTTGGCAATGTCAGGAACCAGGGCGCCGCGCTCATCAATAAGGTTCC
Organism: Pseudomonas sp. GL-RE-26; assembly: GCF_019956275.1. Classification (NCBI taxonomy): domain Bacteria; kingdom Pseudomonadati; phylum Pseudomonadota; class Gammaproteobacteria; order Pseudomonadales; family Pseudomonadaceae; genus Pseudomonas; species Pseudomonas sp. GL-RE-26. The sequence continues at coordinate 22,630 of NZ_JAHBDI010000009.1, read as the reverse complement.
ATGAACTTATCAATCACGACAAAGCCTCGCTTAATGGCGGGGCTTTGTTGTATTCGCGTGCCGGTCAGAACTTGCGGTCAGGCTCTGACAGTTCCTTACCGTCGTCAGGATGCTTCCAGTCCGGTATCGAACGCTTCTGCTGCTCAATCTCTTCTTCCGTGGGTTCGTCCTCGTCTTCTTCCGGGTCCGGTTGCTTGGGTTCATTGGCCATGTTCACCTCTCTTCCTGAAGGGATCGGTCATCAATTTAAGCTTAGATCAGTTCCCTTGCCCCGCTCAGAGCCACCAGCGCAGCAAAAAGAAGAAGCCCATGCTCAACAGCATGCTGAGCAACGTATTGCGCGTGTAAAGCACCAGAGCGACCGCCACCAGCGAGCTGATCAGGTAGGGATTGTCCCAGTGCAGATTCAGCTGTTTATCCGGCATGAACACAATCGGCCCGCAGATGGCGGTCAACATGCCCGGTACGGCAAACCCCAGGAACTGCCGGGCATTGCTGCTCAAGCGTAGCGGCAGTCGCGGTTCCAGAAAAACATAGCGGTTGAGGAACACCAACACGCCCATTCCGATAATCACTGCCCAGACCATCATGTGCGGCCACCGTAGAATTTATTGCAGACAAACCCGGCGGTCATGCCCGCCAGCCCCGACAGCACCAGCGCCGAGCCCCATTGCCAGTAGCTGAACAGCACCGAGCAGAACAGCGACACCGCCACGCACACCACGGTCGGCACGTTGCGCACCACCGGGGTGATCAGGGCGATGAAGGTCGCCGCGATGGAGAAATCCAGGCCCAGGTGTTCAAGTCCGGGAATACTGCTGCCAAGCACAATGCCCGCCAGGGTGAACAGGTTCCAGGCGATGTAGAACGTCAGGCCCACGCCCAGGGCGTACCAGCGGTTGAACTGCTGTTTGTCGTGCTGGCTGGTCAGGGCGAACAACTCATCGGTGAGCAAAAACCCCAGGCCCGCGCGCCAACGCCCCGGCAAGGGCGAAATCACCGAGCGCATGCTCATCCCGTAGAGCAAATGCTGGGAAGTCAGCAGCAACGTGGTCAGCAAGATCGAAAAAATCCCGGCACCGCCCTTGAGCATGCCGATGGCCACCAGTTGCGCGGCACCGGCAAACACAATGCTCGACAGGCCCTGGCCTTGCAGGGGCGTGAGGTTGGCTTCGATGGCCATGGAACCGGCCAGCAAGCCCCAGGGCGCGGTGGCCAGGGACAACGGCATGATCGCCGCTGCACCGCGCAAAAAGGCACTGCGCGGCATGATTGAGTTGGACATAACGTTCTACAGACAGGGAAAGACCCCAGACTGTGCCAGCAGTCGCGGCCGAAGGCTTGAACAATCTTGCTCACTGATACGCGGCGTACCATTCATCGGCTGCCCGCTTGATTCGCCAAAGTGCTAGCAACATGATGGCGCTGCATTTTCATCGAGGCAGGCCCTTCATGAGTTCAGTGGAAACCGACAGCGACGTTTATAAAACCCTGCTTGAGTCGACCCGGGCGATTCCCTGGCGCATCGACTGGAAAACCATGACGTTCAGCTACATCGGGCCACAGATCGAAGAACTGCTGGGCTGGAAGCAGAACAGTTGGGCGTCGGTCAACGACTGGGTCGAGCGCATGCACCCGGATGACCGCGACTACGTGATGGACTTCTGCGTCTCGCAATCGCGCGCCGGCATCGATCACGAGGCCGACTATCGCGCACTCACCGAAAGCGGCGAGTACGTCTGGATCCGCGATGTGGTGCATGTGGTGCGCAAGGACGGCGAAGTCGAGGCGCTGGTGGGTTTCATGTTCGATATCAGCGAGCGCAAGAAAACCGAAGAGCACCTGATCCGCCTGCAAAAACAGCTTGAAGAGTATTCCTTCCAGGACGGCCTGACCGGCATCGCCAACCGGCGCATGTTCGACACCGTGCTGGAGCGCGAGTGGAACACGGCCCAGCGCACCGGCTTGCCGTTGTCGGTGATCGTGCTGGATATCGATTACTTCAAGCAGTACAACGACCATTATGGCCATATCAAGGGCGACGAATGCCTGCGCCGAGTCGCGCAAACCTTGTCCCTGGCGGCCAACCGGCCACGGGATTTCATCGCGAGGATCGGCGGTGAAGAGTTTATCTGGCTGCTGCCGGAAACCGATGCCGAGTCCGCGCGGCTGGTGGCGCACAAGTGCCTGCACCTGATGCGCCAGCAGCAGATCCCCCATGAATTCTCGAACGTGTCGAAGCTGCTGAGTATCAGCCTCGGCGTCGGCACCACCCTGGCGTCGATGCACGCGACAGCCCTGGAATTCGTCGAACAGGTCGATCATCTGCTCTACCAGGCCAAGCACAATGGCCGGATGCGCGCCGAGTATGCTGATTTTCGTGATTGACAAATGGCGCTCCGGCTTTTAAAACTGGGCGCCTCACTCAGGGTGTAAGCAAGTATGTCCGCAACCTTCAATCTCGACTCTTCCGTCATTGGCTTGATTGCCAAGGCGCAAGGTTGCGTTGCGCACGCCCTCAAATCGAAGAAACAGTCGCTCATGTGACCGGGGCGCGCTGTCCCGTCAGATGAGCTGACAGGACATTGAGCGCGACGGACCACCCTCCCCTTGCTTACTCTCCTTCCATGCCCCTGACGGTGACGAAATCGGTCAACCATCAGGAGAATGTGCATGTCAGCGTTTCAAGGTATCTGGGTTCCACTGGTTACACCCTTCCACAACGGCGCCATCGATTTCGTCGGCTTGCGCCGGTTGGTCAGCCATCTGCTGGAAAAAGGTGTCGACGGCCTTATCGTTTGCGGCACCACCGGCGAACCGGCGGCGATGGGCAAGCATGAGCAACTGGCGGTGCTCGATGCGGTGCTGGAGCTGGTGCCGGCGCAACGGGTGGTCATGGGCCTGGCCGGTAACAACCTGAGCGAGTTGTTGCAGTTCCAGAGCGAGATCCTCAAGCGCCCGGTGGCGGGTCTGCTGGTGCCAGCGCCGTATTACATCCGCCCTTCCCAAGCCGGCCTCGAAGCGTTTTTCCGCACGGTCGCCGATGCCTCCAGCGTTCCGTTGATTCTCTATGACATCCCCTACCGTACCGGCGTGGCCTTCGAACAGGCGACCCTGCTCAACATCGTCGCCCACGAGCGGATCGTCGCCATCAAGGATTGCGGCGGTAATTTTTCGAACACCCTCGCCTTGCTCAATAGCGGCCAGGTCGACGTGCTGTGCGGCGAAGACAACCAGATCTTCAATGCCCTGTGCCTGGGTGCCAAAGGCGCGATTGCCGCGTCGGCGCATGTCCATCCCGAACTGTTCGTGCAGTTGCACCGGCAGATCCGCGACAACCAATTGGCCGAGGGCCGCGCCACGTTTTTCCGTTTGCTGCCGCTGATCAACAGCCTGTTCCTGGAGCCCAACCCGGCCCCGGTGAAAACCGCGCTGGCCCAGGAAGGCTTGATCGGTGACGAACTGCGCGCGCCCATGCAACGCAGCAGTGAATCGATGACCGAGCATTTGAAGGCCGTGCTCAGCGCATTGGATCGCGACAATCGATAGAGCACCGGCCTGCGGCCCGAGTACCATGGAGCGATTCGTTCAGCCTTCAGGGGCACCGACATGCTGTACCGAATCGCCGCCGACGGGCTGACGCTGTTTCACTTGCTGTTCATTGTGTTCGTGTTGTTCGGCGGGTTGCTGGTGCTCAAATGGCGCCACCTGATCTGGTGGCATCCGCCCGCTGCGTTGTGGGGTATGGCGGTGGAATTCTTCCACTTGCCCTGCCCGCTGACCGACTGGGAAAACCGTATGCGCCAGGGGGCCGGGCAAACCGGCTATGGCGGTGGATTCATCGAGCACTACATTTTTCCGATCATCTATCCCTCGGGCCTGACACCCGAAATTCAGTTGGGATTGGGCAGCGTGGTGTTGGTGATCAATCTGGTGGTTTATCTTCGAATGATCAGGAAGTGGAAGCGCCCCTGAAAGATCGCAGTCTGCGGCAACTCCTTTTCCAAGCAAAGAGTTGAATCGGGCGAGTAATCTGTAGGAACTGACTCACTCGAAAAATGGAAAAGGAGCTGGAAACGCAGGAACAATCCGACTTAACAACCCATCTACAATCGTCAATAGTACCCCCCTATTACGGAAAATTTAAACTGCAAAGGGGGCATCATGAATCGCACCACACCGTCAGTCACTGGCGACGCTTCGACATTCGATCGATTACAAGCTATCTGGAAAGAAATCCTCAGCCACCAGGCCATCTCGGCCGACAGCCATTTTTTTGAATGCGGCGCGACGTCCCTGTCGGTCATGATGCTGCTTGGCAGAATTGCCAACCTGTTCAATGTTGACCTGACCCCCGAAGATATTTTCGACCATCCGACACTGGCTCAGCAGACGGACTTGCTCAACGGCAGCGCACGCCAGGGTAGTGAAAACAGCCTATTGGTGGACGCCCATGCCTGGCGCAAGCGAGAAGGTGAAGATACACCTGGACTGGCTCAACGCGAGGTCCTTGGAAAGCCTCCCGAAACCCCAGCCTATCTGGAAAATGTGGTGATGGCGTTTTACATTCGCGGCGAATGTTCAGTGGCCAGGGTTCGCGAAGCCTTCGGCGCCGTACTTGAACAGCAACCGGCGTTACGTTGCAGTTTCGAATTCAACTCTCACGACCAGTGGCGTCGTTCACAACACGCCCTGGATGAGTTCCCGTTGCCTTTTCACCTGATAAACCTGCCGCTTGAATGCGATATCAGCCGAACCATGGCCGATCTGATCGTTGAAGAAACATTGACCGCTTTTGACCTGAAACATCCACCGTTGATTCGGGCAACCTACCTTGAATGCCAAGGGACGGATGACGTGCTGATCATCACCGCCCATCACATTGCATTCGATGGCTGGTCAGGTGCGGTACTGATGGACCAGCTTTGCGCGCACTATCAGTCATTACTCGCCACCGGCGTGCCTGACAAAGCCAAATACTGCCTGCAATACGCAGATTATACCGATGCCCAACATCAACGTTTGGCTGAAAACCTGCTGGATAAACATAACGTTTTTTGGCAAGAGACACTGAAACAACTGCCCGAACCCTTTCCACTGCGCGGTGCTATTGAGCGACCTCGGCAATTTACCTATCGCAGTGCCGTTCTACCGCTCAATCTGGATGTGCAATACCCCGCAATCGCGCAATTGTGCAGCCGAACGGGCTTCAGCCTTTATACCGTTATCCTCACTGCGTTCCTGGTTTCTCTCGCCAGAAACACAGGCACGACCGACCTCTACGTACGCTCTCCGGTGGCCAACCGGACCGACGCGGCCCTGGAGCCGGTAGTGGGGTATTTTGTTCACCCCATGGTGATTCGCCCCCGGCTTTGTGAATGGTCGCCTTCTCTGCGGCTGCTGGAGCAGGTCAATCATTGTGTGTTGGATGCCTATGGCCACGCCATGCTGCCGCCGCATATTTTTGAAGCCAACTGTTCGCCCCGCGCTGTCGCTTACGGCTCCCGATTTCCCTATTGGTATAACCACCATAACTATCCCTCGCGGCAGCGCCAATTAGGCACATCACTGCTCCACGGTATCGGGGTTCCGTCCAGCGGGATCAAGACCGATGTTTCGCTCAACACACTACGTACCGAAAACGGATTGGTCGGTAGTCTTTCCTACTACTGTGACGCCATTCCTGACGATTGCGTGCAAGCCCTGTTGGTCAGCTTCAAGCAGGCATTGGACGAGTTGCTTGCCATCCCACCCGGCGTACTTGTCGGCGACAACACCGAGTTTAGCCATGAAGGCACCGGCAACCAGGCAACCGGGTTGCAGCAATAATCGCGTAGCAGCCCTTGGGGGATGCTCGCGGTTTTTATTGCCGCACACGGAACTCAGGAAACGCATATTCTTCTGCAGATACCGTATTGCCGCCAAGGATTTTGCACATGTTGTCGACAGAAGACCTGGCCTTGCTCGAAGCCATCCGCGAAACCGGCAGTCTGTCGCGGGCGGCGGCACACCTGGGCAAGGCGCCGTCGACCGTGTCCTATGCGGCGCGGCAACTGGAGGAGCGCTTCGATGCGTTGCTGTTCGACCGCCGCCGCTACCGTTTGCAACTGACCCCGGCGGGTGAGTTGCTGGTCAACGAAGCGGCGCGGCTGATGCAGGACGTCTCGCGCCTGACCCAACGGGTCCAGCAAGTCGCCAACGGCTGGGAAAGCCGCCTGTGGATCGTGACCGACGAACTGCTGGAGTTCGAAACCCTGATCCCGGTGATCCACGATTTCGATGCGCTGCAATCCGGCGTGCCGCTGCGCGTCACCCAGGAAGTGCTCAAAGGGGTCTGGGAAGCCCTGCGCGAAGGCCGCGCGGACCTGGTCATCGGCGCCACCAATGAACCGCCAGCCATTGCCAACCTGCGCTGGATGCAACTGGGGGAAATGGAATGGGTGTTTGCGGTGTCGCCCAAGCACCCGTTGGCCAAGGCCAAAGGCCCGATTACCCGAGCCATGGTCGCGCAGCACCGGGCGATTGTGGTGGCCGATTCGTCCCGAGTCACCGAGGGCAGCACCTACGGCGTCACCGGGGGGCAACCGGTGCTGGCCGTGCCGACCATGCGCGCAAAAATCCTCGCCCAGTGCAATGCGCTGGGGGTGGGTTGGTTGCCGCGGAACCGGGTTGGCTCACTGCTGAAGAGCGGCACGCTGGTTGAAAAGCCGATGGCCGACCCGCGCGAGCCGAACATCCTGTACGCCGGCTGGCGTGGCGACCATGACGGTCGCGCCCTGGGCTGGTGGCTGGAGCAGCTGAAGAAATCGTACCTGGCCACCCGACTGGTCCAGGGCACGGACCGGTTTGACTGACACCTGACCCTCAGTTGGCAATCACGCTCATGTTGCGCCCACTGGCCTTGGCCACGTACAGCGCCTTGTCTGCCGCGCCAATCAGGTCGTCGGGGCGGACATGGGACGCGGCATTGCTGGCACACACACCGACGCTGACGGTCACGGTAGCCTCCGGGCTGTCACTGTGGGCAATGTCGGCCTGCAGTACCGCGCGGCGGATTTTCTCCGCCACCAGAAATGCCCCCACGTAGTCGGTGCCGGGCAGCACCACGGCGAACTCTTCGCCACCATAGCGGGCGGCCAAGTCACCGGGGCGCTTGATGTTGTCCGTGATGATCGAACTGACCTTGCGCAAACACTCATCACCGGCCAGGTGGCCGTAGCGGTCGTTGAACGGTTTGAAATGGTCGACATCAATCATCAGCAACGCCAGCTCGGACTGGCTGCGTCGGGCACGGCCCATTTCGGCATCGATGAAAGCGTCGAGCTGACGCCGGTTGGCCAGCCCCGTCAGCGCGTCCTTGAGGGCCAGGCCTTCGAGGTTGCGATTGACCTCCAAGAGCTTGTCCTGGGTGTCCAGCAACTCGACCTGCACCAGGTTCTGCTGCTTCATCAGCTTGATAAGCCGAAACCCCAGTACCCCGAGAAAACTCAGCAACAGCGTGACGATGCCGGCGCTGAGCAGCGTCTCCTTGCGCCAGCTGCCGAGCACTTCATCCTTGTTCAACGCGGTAAAAACGATCAGCGGATAACCCTCGACCCGGCGATACCCTATCACCCGCTCGACACCGTCGATGATCGACCTGATCGTGGCCGTACCCGCGTCGCCCTTGGGCAACAACTGGGTGAACAACGGGCTCTTGGCGAGGCTGGTGCCGATGTCCGCCTCCTTGAAGGGTCTGCGAATGACAACGCTGGCATTGTCGGCGATCAGGTTGATCACGCCGTTACTGCCCATGTCGATGCTGTCGTAGAGCTGCAGGAAATGACTGAGGTAGATCGACGCCAGTGCCACCCCGGCAAAGCTGCCGTCGGGATGATTGACCCGGCGCGAAACCGTCATGACCCATTCACCGCTCGAACGGCTCTTGATCGACGGCCCGATGTGCGGCCCACGGCTGGGGTTATCGCGATGGAAGATGAAGTATTCGCGGTCGGAATTGTTGACGCCGGTCTGGCCGGCGCCATTTGAATTGGCAACCCACTGCCCTTTTTCGTCGAAAACAAATACACCATGGAGCTGGCTCAACTCACTGCGCTGGGCGTTGAGCAAGAGCGGCAGCCGGGATTGATCCACGCCGTCGTGTTCCAGACGGTCGACCAGGGTGAACAGCAGCGTGTCGGCCTGCTTGATCGTGGCCTGCGCTTGCGATGCCAGGGTCTGCGCAAGGTTGGACATCGCCACTTCCTTGTCATGCAGGTGGTACTGGCGTGAGCTCCAGGCTTCCCAGATCACGATAACCACCATCGACAGGCACACCGCCACCAGCAGGATCACCGCCGAGCGGACCTTGAGCCGGGGCACGGCTGGCCGGAGCATTTCAATATGATCGTGGATCGACGGTTGTCCCATGATGCTCCCTGAGGGTCTATGACGGGCGAGCCTTCCTGATCGCCGCTTTTACTCACTATGCCTGATCCAGGCTCGCAAAGATGTTAGCCCCTGGCTTGTTTTACCGCTTCCAGCCATGCCGGATCCAGCCGCGTCTGTTCGATATCGATGCCCAGCGCTTGCATTCGTTCCTTGTGCTGATCCATTTCGCGGAGCAACTGGCCGTGATCGCTGGAGTTGCCGTCGAGCTGATGCATCTGGTTCAACCCCAAATGGTAGAAACGCAACAGCTTCATCGCAACCGGATCGCCCTCTTCCACGGCTGCCGTTACATGATGCATGACATTGGTAACGCTCATCAGGCTGCGCTTGAGTCGCCAACTGTAGACCGCTGGCGCCATCCATTCCTGGCGCCAGAACACCTGGCGCATCAGCGCCGCCATCGCCAGCACCGCAACAAATACGCCACCGACGTTGAAGCGCAGATTGTCGCCCCCCGGCGTGCCGAACAGAGCCACTGCCGCCGTGGACAGCACCATCGCCAGCGCCAGAAAGATCAGGGCAATGATGACCGTGCTGCGCCGCGTCTGTTGCCGGTAGGTCTGGGCGTTCATCGGCTGGATTTCGAACATTGCGTCGGGTTTCCTGAGTTTGAAAGGGGTCTGAGGCAAAAAGACAGCGGGCCATTATCGCCTCTGCGCGGGATTTAGCTATGCTGGGGCTCCTTTTCATCTTTTCATCGTCAAGCCGGGGACATGGCAAGACCGCGCAGTTCGTGCCATCTTCTTTCATGAATACACATTATTCGGATGCCATTCGTAGTTGCTGTGTGAATGACATCGTTTTAAGGATCATTGAATGACCCAACGCCAAGTTATCAACGCCTCCGTCAGCCCCAAAGGCAGCCTGGAAACGCTCTCGCAACGGGAAGTCCAGCAATTGAGCGAAGCCGGTTCCGGCAGCACCTACACCCTCTTCCGCCAGTGCGCCCTGGCCATCCTCAACACCGGCGCCCATGTCGACAACGCCAAGACCATCCTTGAAGCCTATAAAGATTTTGAAATACGCATTCACCAGCAGGACCGGGGCGTGCGCCTGGAACTGCTGAACGCCCCGGCCGACGCCTTCGTCGACGGCGAAATGATCGCCAGCACCCGGGAAATGCTGTTCAGCGCCCTGCGTGACATCGTCTACACCGAAAACGAACTCGACAGCCAACGCATCGACCTGAGCACCTCCCAGGGCATCAGCGACTACGTTTTCCACCTGCTGCGCAACGCCCGCACCCTGCGCCCCGGGGTCGAGCCGAAGATCGTGGTGTGCTGGGGCGGGCACTCGATCAACACCGAAGAATACAAATACACCAAGAAAGTCGGCCACGAATTGGGCCTGCGCAGCCTGGACATCTGCACCGGTTGCGGCCCCGGCGTGATGAAAGGCCCGATGAAAGGCGCGACCATCGCCCACGCCAAGCAACGCATCCACGGCGGCCGCTACCTGGGCCTGACCGAACCCGGGATCATCGCCGCCGAAGCGCCGAACCCGATCGTCAACGAACTGGTGATCCTGCCGGACATCGAAAAACGCCTGGAAGCCTTCGTCCGCGTCGGCCACGGCATCATCATCTTCCCGGGCGGCGCCGGTACGGCCGAAGAGTTCCTGTACCTGCTGGGCATCCTGATGCACCCGGGCAATGAAGGCCTGCCCTTTCCGGTCATCCTCACCGGGCCGAAACACGCCGCGCCGTACCTGGAACAACTGGACGCGTTCGTCGGTGCAACCCTGGGCGACGCCGCCAAGCAGCACTACCAGATCATCATCGATGACCCGGCCGAAGTGGCACGGCAAATGACCCAGGGCCTCAAAGCGGTCAAGCAGTTCCGTCGCGAGCGCAACGATGCGTTCCACTTCAACTGGCTGCTGAAAATCGACGAAGGCTTCCAGCGCCCGTTCGACCCGACCCACGAAAACATGGCCAACCTGAAACTGAGCCTCGACCTGCCGTCCCACGAACTGGCGGCCAACCTGCGCCGCGCGTTCTCCGGCATCGTCGCCGGCAACGTCAAGGACAAGGGCATCCGCCTGATCGAAGAACACGGGCCGTACCAGATCCGTGGCGACGCGGCGATCATGCAACCGCTGGACCTGCTGCTCAAAGCCTTCGTCGCCCAGCACCGCATGAAACTGCCGGGCGGCGCGGCGTATGTGCCGTGTTATCGGGTGGTGGCGTAAGACTGAGCCATGGCTATCGCGAGCAAGCGCCCACACATTGGGTTCCCGGTTTTACGCGGGACTTGTGGCCACTGAAGATCCCTGTGGGAGCGAGCTTGCTCGCGATGGCTTTGTGTAAGGCTATGATTGTTTTGCGGGTGTACATATCCGTTGCTGCGGTAACGGCGGCTATAGGTTCCGCCCTTACGGCGGGTCACTTTCGAAGAGCGCGAAAGTAACCAAAGCGCTTTGCCCCTTACATTCGGTGCCTCGCCGTGGCTCGGCCTCACGAGGGGGCGTACACCGCAACAGCGTCCGAGGCGGCCTGCCGGCCGGCCTGGTTGCTCGGTGCGTTCGTCTGTGATGTACCTGGTCGACTGGCAGGCCGCTATCGCGAGCAAGCTCGCTCCCACAGGTATTCAGTACATCTGCAAGAAATTAGGCGGCTATCAGGCCGCCATCGCGAGCAGGCTCGCTCCTACAGTTGATCCGAGTGTGCCTGCAAGAAATTGGTCGGCTGGCAGGCCGCCATCGCGAGCAAGCTCGCTCCCACAGAAAAGCAAAGGCAGAGCACCCCACACCGCGCCGCTTCTCACCACTCATCAGGCCGAGCGTTAGCTCGCCTGCAGCTTTTGATCTTGATCCACCCGCCCCCTCGGCAGGCTGAGTGGAGGTGTTCATCCGGGGATTGGCGCGCAGCGCCGTTCGACGCAGTCGAACTCATTGCATGTAGGTCGAAGCGAAGCCGACCGGAGGGCAATGCCCCCGGATGAATACCGCAGCGAAGGAACCCCGAGCCTCAGCGAGGGGCCGTACGTAAGGGGCGAGACCTTTTGGTTACTTTTGGGGCGTTTGCCAAAAGTGACCCGCTGTAAGAGCGGAACCATAAGCCGCCGTTACCGCAGCAACGGATATGTACTCAATCAACCAAGAACCTGGTCAGCCCGAAGGCCGCCTTCAAAAGCAAACCCGCTCCCAAGGTTCAAGGCTGCAATGCCTGGGGCCCGGTGGACTGTTCTTTCGGTGGTCCGCTGGTGCCATCGAGGACAACTTTCTCGGCCACGAACTGCCAGTCCTTGTAGCTGGCCATGCCTTTGAAGTCCGTCCACTGGCTGGGAAAGTTCTCTTGCTTGAGCGGCTTCTGTTCGGACGGGCAGTACACACCGCTGATCCGCCCGTTCAAATCACGCATCAACTCCCACTCGCCACCTGTCATCGGCTCCGGGTACAACTGCCGCAGATGGTGCCTGGCAGTCGGGAAACGCTCGTCCTGCAACAGGTCCGTGAGTTCTTTCGGGTACTGGGCCATACCGGGCGAACTGCGGTAATAGCTGCGCAACGCCTGGGCATATTGCGTACCGGCCCAGAGCAACTGGATTTCGCGATCCCGGCGCGAAGCGGTGGCCCACAACTCGCCGGCACTGGCCAGGCCCATGCCTATCACGACGATCAGAAACAGCACACCCAAGTAGGTAAAGCCATCCTGGTTCGAAGGCTTACCACTCGGAATACAGGCTGCCATCACGCGCCCTCCCTCTGGCTCCACTCTTGATATCGGCCACCCCGCCTGCCACGCCATCCGGTGGCGCGACCATGACCCAGGTGTCCTTGCGCTCGGCAATCGGGTCCAGCGGCTGGTTGCGCAGGTAGCGCAGTTCGACCAGCTGTTCGATGGAATCGGGATAACGCCCGGTGTCCCCGTAGTAGTGATCCAGTGCCTCGCGCATGGACGACAGACTCTGGTGCAGAGTGGTCTCCTTGGAGGCCTCGAGGCTGCTGAAGTAGCGTGGCAAGGCGATCGTCATCAGAGTCGCGATGATTGCCAGAACCACCATCAGTTCAATCAGGGTAAAGCCCTTTTGCCGACGCATATGCTCACCACTCTCGGTAGGCGATGCCATTGAGACCCTTGCCGCGTACCTTGGAGTAAACGTCAAAGACGTCCTGGCCCTCCCGCGGGTTCTCAGCCGAACTGTCGTAGGAACGCAGGCCCCAGCCGCCGCCGTCGTCACGCTTGACGGCTGCCAGCGGGTCACGGGGGATGCGCCGCAGGAAATAGAACTTGGCGCCCTTGGGACTGCGCACATCACGCACCCCCTCGACCAGCACTTGCAGGTTCGGCGGGTAGCCGCTGCTGTCGAGCGACTTCTCGATGTAGCCGGCGTCGAAGGCTTGTTTGTAGGCGTCGATGGCATCGCGGATCTGGTACAGCGCGGTCCGCAGGTCCTGCTCCTTGCCCCGGCGCACCACGGTCTCGGTCAGCGGTGCGGCCATGCCGGCCAGCAGGCCGACCAGGGCAAGCGTCACCACGACTTCGACCAGGGTAAAACCGCGTTGCGAGGCGTTCATGATCAAGGCTTCCCGACGGTAACGGTGGTGGCGATCGGTGCGCTCATGGGGTTGGTCTGAACCGTCGTGCTCATCGAACGATCCGGTGCCTGGATGTGCATGCTGGTTTCGGTACCGGTCGGGAACTCCATGTCAGACGGGCTCTGGTACGGCAGGTTGCGCACGATCCGCGGGGTGATCGACAGCACCAGTTCGGATTTGCTGACGTCGTCCTTGTTGCTGCCGAACAGGCGACCCAGGCCGGGAATGTCGCCAAGGCCGGGAATCTTGTTGCCGGTGGCGCCGTGGTCGTTGCGCACGAGCCCTGCGAGGATCTGGGTTTCGCCGTCATGCAGACGCAAGGTGGTCTGGGCGTTGCGGGTATCGACCTGGACCGGAATGGTGCCCTGTGCGGTCGGCGTCAGCGGCGTGGCGTTACTGACTTCCAGCGCGATCTTGATCGCCACTTCGTTGTTCAGGTGCACGATGGGTTGCACTTCGAGCTTGAGACCGACGTCAAGGTACGTCACGCTTTCGGTGATCACCGGGCCCTGGGTCGAAGGCACCGAGGTGGCGCTGATGATCGGCACGCGCTGACCGATGTGGATGCGCGCCTGCTCGCGGTTGCTCACCCGAATCACAGGGCTGGCCAGGGTATTGATGTCCTTGTCCTGGGCATTGATCTTGGCCTGCGGCGATGGCGAGATGGTAATCCGGCTGGAGTCGATGCCTTTGAGTTGATCAAGAATGCTCACCGCCGAGCCGTCGCTGTTGACCACGCCGAAGGTGTTGGGCCATTGCAGGCCAAGGTCGAGAATGCGTTGACGGGCGACTTCCATCACTTCCACTTCCAGCACCACTTCCGGATTGGACTGATCCTGCGATTGCAGGAGTTTTTCCGCCATGCGCACCGCGTCACCGGTATCGCGCATGGTCAGAGTGTTGAGGCGCTCATCGACAAACACGTCGCGGGTCTTGAGCATGGTCTTGATCATGTTCAGCGCCGTGTTGGCATCGATGCTGGTCAGGTAGAAGGTGCGCATCACCAGCTCTTGGTAATCCTTGATCTTCTGCGGCGAGTCCGGGTAGATCAGCACGGTGTTTTCATTCACCACTTTCTGATGCAGCTGGTTCTGTTGCAGCAGCAGTTCCACGGCGTCTTCGATACGCACGTCACGTACGAAGATCGTGGCTTTCATATCCGGGCGCAGGTCCTTGTCGAAGATGAAGTTCAGGCCGGCGACCTGGGACAGCACTTCGAAAATGGTCTTGAGGTTGGCATCGCGAAATTCCAGGGTCACCGGCCGGTCAAGGCGCGTGCGCAGTTGCGGGTACTGCACCACGTTGCGGCTCTGCACCAAGCGGATGCTGTCTTGCAATTCCAGGGCGCCGTCGTTCTTCGGGTCCAGTTCTAGAATCTGTTTGACCTGGCGGTCGGCACCGTAGATGTCACCGCGACGCAGGTCGCCACGGGCCAGTTCGAGTTTCTCATCCATGCTGCGCAGGTAGTCGAGCTGGCGCAGGGAATCCTGGGCACGACGGTTGTTCGGTTCGATGTTCAAGACCCGGCTGTAAGTCATGCGGGCCCCGGCGAAATTACGCTGGGCCCGGTCCATGTCGGCCTGGCTCAGCAGTGACTTCACGGCGAGGGCCCGTCCGTTGTTGAGGGCCATGTGCAGATCGGTATCGCGAGGGTTTTCGCGCAATCCCTCTTCGATGCGGGCCAGACCGGCTTCGTACTGGCCCGATTCGATCAGGGCGGAAGCTTCATCCCTGGCGACCTGCGCGGAACTGCATGCGGCCAGCCCTGCGCAGAGACAAAGGCTCATCAACAAACGGGATTTGTTCATTCCGTACTCCCCACAGACAAAGTCTGCGCCAAATGCAGAGGCAGGTAGACCAGGCTCAGTTCCTCATCGGAAATCCGCTCGATCCGCCAGGTTTCGTCGATGACATCCCCTTTGCGCACGACGTATATTTTTTCGCCGCTCTGCAAAAACACCTGCAGATCGGAACGGTCATCCAGCCTGCCGACAAACTGGAAGGGCATCGGTGGTGCAGTGGGGACTTGCACCACAGGAGTAACGACTACCGATTGTTCAGTGACGGTGCCGGGGGCCGGCGCCGCTATCCAACTGCGGGCGGCGAACAGGTCGCCTGCCGGGCTCAGGTCCTTGATCGGTACTACCGCAGCGGCGCTCGATGCAGCCGTCGATGCGACTGGGGTCTTGCCCTTGGTTGGCGTAGCCACGGTAGCCACGGTGACCACCGCAGGGTCGCTGTCGTCGGCCTGATTGAAGTATTCGGGGAGCCAGGCGAGCGCTGCCGCTACTCCGAAGAACGCCACCCAACCCACCACTCGTTTGGTATTCATCATGACCTCGACAGGTAAAGGGTCATGCGGATCCGCCCGGTCAGGTCGGTTTCGGCGATATTCTTGCGCGAAAGCTCCACATCCTCGAGCACCACCGCCGGCAACTGGCCGAGCAAGGCGTGCAGGAAACGCCGCAGTTGCGGATAGCTGCCGCGCACCGGCAGCAGAATCTGATAACGGGCCAGATGCGTCTTGGGGTCCACGCCCAGGGAGTATTCACCCCGGGACAAGGTGATGCGTTCCTGGGCGGCCAGGGCGTAGATCTTGTCGATGGCCACAGTGGCCTGGGGCTGGGACGGCAACTTGCTGCGAAAATCGTCGAGCTGACGCTGCGGCACCACCGGCGCGGCCACGCTGCCGTCTTCGACCTTGGCCAGGTACTCGGTGGCTTCGCGAGTCTGCTGGCTGAGGCTTTGCAGCGACTCCCAGTCCGGCAGCAACCCCACCAGGCCATAGCTCAGCGCCAGCACCAGCATGGTCATCCCTGCCAGCCCCGGAACGCCCAGGCCTTGCAGGTATTCGTGGACGATCAATTTATGGATTTGCATCGCCGATCTCCCAGGTAGCCGACAGGCTGAACTGCACCGGGTGTTCCGGCACGTTGGCGACAATTTCGTGGCTCAGCAGCGACACGTCGGACAGCTCGTCGCTGGCTTCGAGGCGGCGGTGAAAATCGAGCATGGCTTCCAGGTCCAGCGCCTCGGCGCTGATCCGCACCTGGCCCTTGCGGGCATCCGGGGTCAGGGTCAGCAGGGCAATGTTGTCCCGTGGCATGGCTTCGAGGGTGGCGAACAGGCGCTCCCAGGGGCGGCGCAACTGCTGGGAGACCTTGCGCATTTCCGCCAGGTTCTGCGCCTGCTCGCGGATTTGCGCCGGGGTCAGGCTGAGCTTGCTGCCGGTATCTCCGGTAAGCACCCGCTGTGTGGTTTGCAGGTGGCCTTGCTGTTGTTCGGCCTCGTTGCTCAGGTGCTGTTGCACCATCAGGCATGTCAGTGTCAGCACCACGCCACCGGCCAGCAGGCTCCAGCCCAAGGGGCCAGCACGGCGGCGCGGCTGAAAGTCGAGCATCAGGGGGCGCATGTCAGGCTACCGCCCGAGACATGACGTACAGGCAATCGCGTACGACTGTCCGGTCTTCTTCGAGGGTGCGCAGATGCACTCCGGGCACGTCAGGCTGCGAATCGATGCGCGCCGGTGCATGCAGGTAGACATTCAACGGCCGTTCGCTGGTGGACGCCTGCAACTGGTGTTCACGACCGATCAGCGCGGTCAGCGCGGCATCGCTGTCACTGCTGCCCACCGAACGCACCGAGGTCCAGCGCCCTTCCCGGGCCAGCAGCAACACGCTGCGTACCGGTTCGGCGACCACAAACAGGAAGTCCCCGGCCTCAAAGCTCTTATCGAAATGGTTGAACGCCGCCATCAGGTACGGCTGCACCGAACGCAGGCGCAAACCGCGAGCACTGACCAGGGCCCGCAGGCGTTCGAGCAAGTCCTGTGGCAGCGCGGTGGCGATGCGGTCGTAACCGGCGGGCTCGGCCGAGAGCACCAGGCTCCAGGGCTGCGTCGGGGCACCGTAGAGGTCTTCGAAACACAGTTGGGCGAAGCCGAGCAATTCGGCCGGGCTGCTGATCTGCTCACTCCAGGGCACCAGGCAATAGCGGCTGAAGTGCCCGGAGATCACCACGGTCAGTTCCGCCCTGGCAACGCTGTGTTCAGCCAGCAAACGGTCGAGGGTATCGAGGGCCACCGTCCAGGCCTGGAAGCCTTCGTCGATGTAGCCGACGCTGCCCAGCCAACGGGTTGCAGCGCCTTGGCGTTGCCCCAGGCCAACACCGCTGGCGCCGAGCACGGCGACAAATTGCTCACGAGATAAAAGTGACACGATTGATCTCCTCGAGCGTCGTCCGGCCTTGTTCCACCATCTCCAGCGCCGACTCGCGCAACAGGCGCAAGCCACGTTTGCAGGCGTGCGCCTTGATTTTCGAAATGGGCTGGCGCTCGACGATCATTTGCCGCAATTCGTCGTCCAGGTGCAGCAGCTCGGCAATCGCGCTACGCCCCCGATAACCGGTGCCCCGGCAATGCCCGCAGCCCTTGCCGTGGACGAACTGGTAGTGAGCGACCTTTTGCGGATCAAGCCCCGAGACCTCCAATTCTTCTTGCGTCGGGCTGTAAGGGCTGCTGCAACTGGTGCAGACCAGGCGGATCAACCGCTGGGCCAGCACGGCGTTGAGTGCCGAGACCAGGCTGTAGGGATCGATTTCCATCTGGGTGAATCGGCCGATCACGTCGAACACGTTGTTGGCGTGAATGGTGGTGAACACCAGGTGACCGGTGAGTGCCGATTGCACGGCGATCTGTGCGGTGTCCGGGTCGCGGATTTCACCGACCATGATCTTGTCCGGGTCATGCCGCAGGATCGAGCGCAGGCCCCGGGCGAAGGTCAGGCCTTTCTTTTCGTTGACGGGGATCTGCAGCACGCCCGGTAACTGGTACTCCACCGGGTCTTCAATGGTGATGATCTTGTCCACGCCGTGGTTGATCTCGGTGATCATCGCGTACAGGGTGGTGGTCTTGCCGCTACCGGTCGGTCCGGTCACCAGCACCATGCCATAGGGTTCGGCGGCCAGCCGGCGCAGCTGGCGCAGGGTTTCCTCTTCAAAGCCCAGGGCCTGCAACTGCACGCCGCAGACCTTGTCGGCGAGGTCCTGTTTGTCGAGAACCCGCAGCACCGCGTCTTCGCCGAAAATGCTCGGCATGATCGACACCCGGAAGTCGATCTGCCGGCCGCTGATGCCGATCTTGAAGCGGCCATCCTGAGGCACGCGTTTTTCTCCGATGTCCAGTTCGGCCATGACCTTGACCCGGGAAATCACTTGCTCGGCGAATTCGTTGCCCTGGATCTTGCTGATGTTGTTGAGCACACCGTCGATCCGGTACTTGATCACCAGGCCGCTGCCGGTGGTGCCGAGGTGGATGTCGCTGGCGTGCATTTTCAGCGCGTCGTACAGGGTCGAGTTGACCAGTTTGACCACGACGCTGGAGTCTTCGCTGATGCTGGTCAGGGACAGGCTTTGCAGGTTATCGATTTCGGTACCGGCGTCGCTCTGGGCGTTGAGCGACTCCACCGCATGGAAGCTTTCTTCGTGACGCGCCAGGTAGGCCTTCAGGTCATCGGCATGCACCAGGTATAGCGGCGCGCCTTGCAGGCATTCATCGATCCAGGCCAGGCGCGCACTGTCGAAGGGGTCGGCGAACACACCGATGACCGCATCGTTATGACGCAGCAGGATGAATTCACGCTTGAGGCATTGGGCCAGGGTCACCCGGTCGAACACCGGCGTGGAATTGAACAGGCTGTCGGTGTCGAGCACCGGGTAGTGCAGGGTTACGCCGAGGCATTGAATGAAAGGCATGGGAGCCAGTTCGCACAGCCCCCCCAGGGCGTCCAGCATCCGCTCGCCGGAACTGGTGGCCAGGGCTCGGGCCTGGGCCAGTTGTTCACTGCTGAAACGAGTCGGTGCACAGTCCGGTTGCGCCGGTTCTACGGCAAGGGATAGACGGTCCATGGCTGCTCTCCAACGCCCGGGGCTTTGA
The DNA here is from genome assembly GCF_019956275.1 of Pseudomonas sp. GL-RE-26. Lineage (NCBI taxonomy): Bacteria > Pseudomonadati > Pseudomonadota > Gammaproteobacteria > Pseudomonadales > Pseudomonadaceae > Pseudomonas > Pseudomonas sp. GL-RE-26. Next base: position 3,729 of record NZ_JAHBDI010000009.1, on the reverse strand, counting down.
ACCCTGTCGACGCGGCGAGGCATTTCGGCGGGGGCCGGAACGTCTTGTCGCGCCACTACTCCCCGGTGAGCAATTGTTCGTCGTCTGGCGCCATCGAGGCCGATGTACTTTTTCGGCGATCTGCCAGCACCCAACTACCGTCGTACAACTGCAACGGGAAACTCTCGGTCCTGCTCTGGCGTCGTTCGACAAAGCCTTCGCAAGTGCTCACCCCCGCTTTGGGTTCGCGTTGCCTGCCCAGAAGATCAAGCACTGCACGGGCCAATTCCGCCAATGGAAACGGCTTGAACAGGATATGGCTGACGCCCAGTTGCCGGGCCCGCTCACAAACTTCCGCGGTGGGGTGCCCTGTGATCAGCACGAAATGACACTTCCTGTTCTGGCGGACGGTATCGAGCAGCTGAAAGCCTTCCATATCGGGCAAGCGGTAATCGAACACCATCACATCGGGCGCGAAATCGCCAGCTTCAGCGATTCCTTGCGCTCCGTCGTGGGCAATCCGGACTTCCAGTGCTTGCGCCTGCAGGTAACCCTGGAGGTTCTCCGCCAGCAACTGTTCGTCATCAACAACCAGTACTTTGTTTAACAAGGTGGACTCCTTGAAACCGCAGGTCCGGGTTTTGAACCTGACGGAGTGCGCGCCCTGACTGGACTAACGCACACTTCATGCCAGGCTGAGCGCCGGTAATTTTAGGACTTCATGTCCTTGAATTTAAAAAACAATGCCTTTTCGTACCGCAGTTCCATCCCCCAAAAACGGGGAAAGCGACCGGATTGACATTGAATTTTTCCCCCCACTGTTGGGGAAACCCCCTATTGATCGTAAATCCGCTTGACTCGATTGCGCGAGCGCAATGGCGCCGATGCTCTCATTGCGGTTAAGCGTAGCCCTGCCGTTTCGCCAGTGGAAGTGTCTGCACCGGGCGGTATCGAGTTTCATCGATCGGCCTCCGGTCAGGGCGTGGCAGCAATGGGTTTATAGGGCGCGACCAGATAGAATCGCTGGTCCGGCAGATCCACCGTGACGATATGGGCACCGCTCAAGCCCAGGCGCCGGCCCGGACCAAAGCTCATCAGCGGCGTCAGCCCGGTATCGAAGTCATGCAGGCCCTCCAGGGCACTGACCAGCTTCTCGCGACTGGCATCGCGCCCGGCCTGCTTCATGCCTTCGCTGAGCAGCATCATCGAACTGAACGCGCCCACTTGCAGCACCGCGTGCTGGCCGCCGAGGCCCTGATGTTCGCGCAACTGGGTCAAGGCCAGGCGCCCGGCCAGGGTCCAGTCGCTGGGCACGAACGGAAAGGCCAGGAACACCCGCCGGGAAAATCCGCTGGGCACCTGCATCAGGTTGCCCGCCACCTGGTTCGAGGCGGCGAATAGGTAAGGCACCTGCCCCGCCGTTTGCAAGCGCTCGGCCAGACGGCTGAAGCCACTGCTGCTGCCCAGGTAAAACACCGAGCGCGACCCCAAGGGAAAATCATCCCCGGCCGGGTCATAGGCTTGCAGGCGCACCTTTTGCCAAGCGTGCCCCTGCAAGTACCTGCTGAGTTCCTGCGCCGCCAGCCGTTGGCCGGGTTCGTCCGGGTAGGCGATCAGCGTCGGCCCCTGAAGCACCCGCAGGCTGGCTCTGGCGTAGTCAGCCAAGGCGATCAATTGCTCGCGAAGGCCCGGCAGCGGTTCGAATATCTGCGGGCTGGCGTGGGGCGTGCCCTGCAAGGACAGCGGCCCGATCAGAGGAATACCGGCCTGTTCCAGACGCTCGGCGAAGTCCAGGTCCAATGCCGGCGCCAGCGGTGCGATCAGGGCAAACACCTGCTCCTCATCGATCAACCGGTCCAGCGCCTTTTCGGCACTGGCGCGGTCGGCGCCGGGGTCGAGAATGGTCAGGCGCAACTGCCGGCCATGAATTCCGCCGGCCTCGTTGATGCGCGCCACGCAGCCATTGAGCACCGCCGCCACCGTGATGCCCTCCTCGCCCAAGGGTCCGGAACCCGGCAACAACGTGCCCAGGTGCAGACTGTCGGGGGCCAGTCCCGGAATGCGGTCTTCGGCCAGGTGCTTGAGGTACGCAGTGAGGTTGAGTTGATCGTTCATCGACAACACGAACCGTGGCATCGTCGGATCGAGCCGATTGTTGCCCGGGTCGCGCCCCTCCTGGACCGCCCGCGCCAGGGTGCTTTCGCTGTAGGCCGGATAACTGCGGCCGTTGATGTGCTGCGGGCCCTGGCTGCTGGCCAGTCGCGACCAGCGCAGGTCCGGCGGTCGCACCTCGCCTTCCGCGCGCCCGAGGCCATCTTCGCCATGACAACTGGCGCACGGCAGGCGAGTGGCCGGCAGCAGCATGCCCGCTGCGCCGACCCGGACCATGACCGGTTCGCCGCTGGCCGACACGCCTTCGTGGTACAGCCGTTTACCGGCACTTTCGCTGAGGCTCAGCGGCAGCGCCTGGGCGGTGAGCGCGATGCCGCCGAAGAGCATCAGGCCAAAGACGAGGGCAGTATTCATGGCCGTGGCTCAGCGACCGGCCACGGGCATTGTCAGCAATTGCAAGCGCTGGACAATGGAGGCGGCCGGGGCGGCGGAACGGATTTTGCTCCAGCGCCTGTTCGCCGCGTCACGGACGATCAACCGGGTGGAGTGTTGCGCGGGGAGCGGCACGATCTGGCCGATGCGCCCCCATACAAGGTCCATTTGCACCTTGTCGTCGGTAAGAAAAAACCAGTGGGGCCCATCGATGCCCTGTTTCAAGGTGCAAGCCTTGAGTACCGCCGGCGAGTTGCGCAGCGGATCACTGGTAAGGGAGATAAAGGTGCTGTCGTTCTGGTCCTGCATGGGTGTGTCGGTGGACGGTTGCGCTACGGGCACGGTCTGTTCATGCCTTTCGCGGGCAAATGCCCTTGAACTGCAAATGCAGTGAAAGACGCCCTGGGCGCTCATGGCTGATGCTCCATGGCGATGGCGGTGTGCTTGGCGTGGGCGTTGCGTTCGCCTCTGAGCCTCTCGACGGCCCGGGCCAGCTCTGTCGGGTCGGTGAGACCGTAGTAGCGGGTCCAGAAACGGTTGTTGCCGTCCCCCACCAGAATCAGCGGCGAGTGGTTCTCGAAACCACCGCTGTAGGCGCCCAGGCCCTTGAGCGTGGCATCAACCGACTGCGGCGTACCGGTCAGCCAGCTCCAGCCCGGTCCCTTCTGGAAAGTGCGGGCGTAGTCGTTCAGGCGTTGGGGATCATCACGCTGCGGGTCGATGCTGATCGACACCAGTTGCACCTCGGTGCCGACCCGCGCGCCCAACTGTTTCTGCACCCTGCCCATGATCGAGGACACCACCGGACAAACCGTGGTGCAGTTGGTGTAGATGAAACCCATGACCACGATCTTGTTGCTCACCAGGTCTTTTTCCAGGCTGACGACTTTGCCGTTCTGGTCCAGCAGGGCCACGTCGGCAAACCTGATCCGGGCGGTCTCCGGGCTGGCGCTGCTGGCCGACATGTCGTGCCCGGTGTGCTCGTCCGCCGAGTGAGCCAGCGCCTGGTCGATACCGAAGGCCAACAGGCAGAACGTCAGCAGGCCGCAATGCGCGAATCGGTCCATGTCAGTTTCCTCTTGGTGGTGTATCGCCACTTCTCGACAAACCGACCGGAGCAATCCGCATGCCACAAAAAAATACGTTATTAATCAGTTTGTTATAATCACGACTTGATAGGTCGGGGGATATTCCCCACCCAATCCC
>NZ_JAHBDI010000008.1:0-132984 GCF_019956275.1 Pseudomonas sp. GL-RE-26 | reverse complement strand
GCGGGGGGCGGTCATGGCGGTGGTCGATTCGGGTATGGCTAAAAGTGGCGGGCATTGTCCCACATCTGTGGGGCAACACTGATCAAATGTGGGATCTGCATTGGATGCAGGAAAGTGACAGGCATAAAAAAGGGAGGCCGCATGGGCCTCCCTCATTTATTGCGATTTACCGTTACAGGCTGGCAATCCGCGCATGCTGCTCGGCCAGCTTGCCCAGGGCCTGTTCGGCCTCGGCCAGTTTGGCGCGTTCTTTCTCGATGACTTCGGCTGGGGCCTTGTCAACGAAGCCGGCGTTGGACAGCTTGCCGCCGACACGTTGCACTTCACCTTGCAGACGCTGGATTTCCTTGTCCAGACGCGCCAGTTCCGCACCTTTGTCGATCAGGCCGGCCATTGGTACCAGTACTTCCATCTCGCCGACCAGTGCGGTAGCGGACAGCGGTGCTTCTTCGCCAGCAACCAGCACGGTGATCGATTCGAGGCGCGCCAGCTTCTTCAGCAGGGCTTCGTTCTCGGTCAGGCGACGCTGATCCTCGGCGCTGGCGTTCTTCAGGAACAGCGGCAGCGGTTTGCCCGGGCCGATGTTCATTTCGCCACGGATGTTGCGAGTGCCGAGCATCAGGCCCTTGAGCCATTCGATGTCATCTTCGGCGGCCTGATCGATGCGTGTTTCGTTGGCCACTGGCCAAGGTTGCAGCATGATCGTCTTGCCATCGATGCCGGCCAGCGGCGCGATGCGCTGCCAGATTTCTTCGGTGATGAACGGCATGAACGGATGCGCCAGGCGCAGGGCGACTTCCAGCACGCGCACCAGGGTGCGACGGGTGCCGCGCTGGCGTTCGACCGGTGCGTTTTCGTCCCACAGCACAGGCTTGGACAGTTCCAGGTACCAGTCGCAATACTGGTTCCAGATGAACTCGTACAAGGCTTGTGCGGCCAGGTCGAAACGGAACTGGTCGAGTTGGCGGGTCACTTCGGCTTCGGTGCGTTGCAGCTGCGAAATGATCCAGCGATCGGCCAGGGACAGTTCATAGGCTTCGCCGTTCTGGCCGCAGTCTTCGCCCTTGTCCAGCACGTAGCGCGCCGCGTTCCAGATCTTGTTGCAGAAGTTGCGATAGCCTTCGACGCGGCCCATGTCGAACTTGATGTCGCGACCGGTGGACGCCAGCGAGCAGAAGGTGAAGCGCAGGGCGTCAGTGCCGTAGCTGGCGATGCCTTCGGCGAACTCGTCGCGGGTCTGCTTCTCGATCTTCTTCGCCAGTTTCGGCTGCATCATGCCGGAGGTGCGTTTCTGCACCAGGGCTTCGAGTTCGATGCCGTCGATGATGTCCAGCGGGTCCAGGACGTTGCCCTTGGACTTGGACATCTTCTGGCCCTGGCCGTCACGCACCAGGCCGTGCACGTACACGGTCTTGAACGGAACCTGCGGCGTGCCGTCTTCGTTTTTCACCAAATGCATGGTGAGCATGATCATCCGGGCAACCCAGAAGAAAATGATGTCGAAGCCAGTCACCAGGACGTCGGTGGAGTGGAATTTCTTCAGGAACTCGGTTTTTTCCGGCCAGCCGAGGGTGGAGAAGGTCCACAGGCCCGAGCTGAACCAGGTGTCGAGAACGTCGTTGTCCTGTTGCAGCGCAACGTCCGGGCCGAGGTTGTGCTTGGCCCGCACTTCGGCTTCGTCGCGACCGACGTAGACCTTGCCCGACTCGTCGTACCAGGCCGGAATCCGGTGGCCCCACCACAGCTGACGGCTGATGCACCAGTCCTGGATGTCGCGCATCCACGAGAAGTACATGTTTTCGTACTGTTTCGGCACGAACTGGATACGGCCGTCTTCAACGGCGGCAATCGCAGGTTCGGCCAAAGGCTTGGTGGACACGTACCACTGGTCGGTCAGCCAAGGCTCGATGACGGTGCCGGAGCGGTCGCCTTTCGGCACTTTCAGGGCGTGATCGTCAACGCTGACCAGCAGGCCGGCAGCGTCGAACGCGGCTACGATCTGCTTGCGCGCTTCGAAGCGGTCGAGACCGGCGTATTCGGCCGGGATCTTGCCGTCGATGGTTTCGTTCAGTGTGCCGTCGAGGTTGAACACCTGGCACGCTGGAAGAACGGCAGCGTTCTTGTCGAAGATGTTCAGCAGCGGCAGGTTGTGACGCTTGCCGACTTCATAGTCGTTGAAGTCGTGGGCCGGGGTGATTTTCACGCAACCGGTGCCGAATTCTGGGTCGCAGTAATCGTCGGCGATGATCGGGATGCGGCGGCCAACCAGTGGCAGCTCGACAAATTTGCCGATCAGGGCTTTGTAGCGTTCATCGTTCGGGTTAACGGCCACGGCGGAGTCGCCGAGCATGGTTTCCGGGCGAGTGGTCGCGACGATCAGGAAATCGTTGCCTTCAGCAGTCTTGGCGCCGTCGGCCAGCGGGTATTTCAGGTTCCACAGGAAACCTTTCTCGTCGTGGTTCTCCACTTCGAGGTCGGAAATCGCCGTGTGCAGCTTGGTGTCCCAGTTGACCAGGCGCTTGCCGCGATAGATCAGGCCGTCTTCGTGCAAACGGACGAACGCTTCCTTTACGGCTTCCGAGAGGCCGTCGTCCATGGTGAAGCGCTCGCGGCTCCAATCTACGGATGAACCGAGGCGACGGATCTGACGGCTGATGTTGCCACCGGACTCATCCTTCCACTCCCAGACTTTCTCGAGGAATTTCTCGCGGCCCAGGTCATGGCGGCTCTGGCCCTTGGCTTCGAGCTGACGCTCTACCAGCATCTGCGTGGCGATACCAGCGTGGTCGGTACCCGGCTGCCACAGGGTGTTGCGACCCTGCATGCGGCGGAAACGGATCAGGGCGTCCATGATCGCGTTGTTGAAGCCGTGACCCATGTGCAGGCTGCCGGTGACGTTCGGCGGCGGGATCATGATGGTGTAGGACTCGCCCGCGCCTTGCGGGGCGAAGTAATTCTCTGACTCCCAGGTGTTGTACCAGGAAGTTTCAATGGCGTGCGGCTGGTAGGTCTTATCCATGCGCGGCGGGACCCTATTGGCATTTATTCAGGAAAAGCCGGGAAGTATAGCGGGGATGAGCCGATGCGCGTAGAGCGAGGTGACAATGGGTGGGGGAAAGTTGTGGTTTTTCAGGGGGGGTGTTTTGTCTGCAATGACGCCATTGCGGGAAAGCCACGCTCCCATAGGATCAATGTCGATCACAAAATAGTGGTTCGACAAAAGACCTGTGGGAGCGAGCCTGCTCGCGATGACTATCTGTCAGACAACCTGATTCAGGTCGTTATGCCGCGTTTCCTTCAGGCACAGCACCGCAATCAAACTCAGCACCGCCGCTCCGGACACGTAACCGCCGACATAGCTCAACCCGCCCATCGCCACCAGTTTCTGGGCGAAGAACGGCGCCGCGGAAGCACCCACGATACCGCCCAGGTTGTAGGCCGCCGAGGCGCCGGTGTAGCGCACGTGGGTGGGGAACAGCTCCGGCAGCAGCGCACCCATCGGCGCAAACGTCACGCCCATCAGAAACAGTTCGATGCACAGGAACAACGCCACACCCCAGGTCGAGCCTTGGGTCAACAGCGGCTCCATGAGGAAGCCGGACAGGATCGCCAGTACACCGCCGATGATCAGCACCGGTTTGCGTCCGTAACGGTCGCTGGCCCAGGCCGACAGCGGGGTGGCGGCAGCCATGAACAGCACCGCGAAGCACAGCAGGGCGAGGAAGGTTTCGCGGCTGTAGCCGAGTGTTGCCACACCGTAACTCAGGGAAAACACGGTGGAGATGTAAAACAGCGCGTAGCACACGACCATCGCCCCGGCGCCCAGCAATACGGGCGCCCAGTATTGGCCAAACAGCTCGAACAGGGGGATCTTCACTCGTTCCTGACGCGCCATGGCGTTGGCGAATACCGGGGTCTCATGCAGCTTGAGGCGCACGTAAAGGCCGACCATCACCAGTGCGGCGCTGAGCAGAAACGGAATACGCCAGCCCCATGAGCGGAACTGTTCATCGTCCAGCACCACGGCCAGGGTCAGGAACAGGCCGTTGGCCGCCAGAAAGCCGATGGATGGACCCAGCTGCGGGAACATGCCGAACCACGCGCGTTTGCCTTTCGGCGCGTTCTCCGTGGCCAGCAATGCCGCGCCACCCCATTCACCGCCCAAACCAAGGCCTTGGCCGAAGCGCAGGACGCAAAGCAGGATCGGTGCCCAGGCGCCAATGCTGTCGTATCCCGGCAGCACGCCGATCAGCGTGGTGCACACACCCATCAGCAGCAGCGAGGCGACCAGGGTCGACTTGCGGCCGATACGGTCGCCGAAGTGACCGAAAAGGGCCGAACCCAAGGGGCGCGCAAGGAAGGCGATGCCGAACGTGAGAAACGCCGAAAGCATCTGGGCGGTACCGGATGTCTGCGGAAAGAACACCGGGCCGATCACCAGCGCGGCGGCGGTGGCATAGACGTAGAAGTCGTAGAACTCGATGGCGGTCCCGATGAAGCTCGCGGTGGCCACGCGGGTGGCGGAGTTCGTTGGTTGCGTGGGTGTGGAGTCGCTGTAAGTCGTGCTGGTCGTCATGCGGTTATCCCTGACAGTCATGTGCTCCAGTGGAGCGAATTATTATGGTCGAGAACCCAGGGATGTGGGTGGAGGAACGGTCGCTGTTCAAGGTAGGAACAGTCGTCGGTTTGTTGCGGACTTTGCTGGTGGACAGGCCGGAAGCTGCGAAGTGCGGGGTAAGCACGGGGCCGGCAAGGCTTGGGTAAGCGCTTCGATTATAGGAAGGTGGCTAACGATCGAGCAAGAGTGCTTGCGAGGACATTGTGGCGAGGGGGCTTGCCCCCGTTCGGCTGCGAAGCAGTCGTAAAGTCGGCAGCCACGGTGTACCAGATGAAAAGTAGTTGTATGGTTTAGCACTGCTTCGCAGCGCAACGGGGGCAAGCCCCCTCGCCACAGGGATTTGCGCCAGGCGTTAGATAACCACAGGCATCGAGCTGGTCTGCCAGATCAGCACCCGCGTGACACGGTTGTCCTCGGTCTCGAGAATTTCCAGGCGATACCGGCCGATCTTCAGGCACACCGCGCTTTCAGGAATGGTTTCCAGCGCCTCGGTGACCAGGCCGTTCAGGGTTTTCGGGCCATCGCTGGGCAGGTGCCAGCCGAGGCTCTTGTTCAGCTCGCGAATGGACGCGGCACCGTCGATCACCAGGCGCCCGTCGGCTTGCGGATGAATGTGCGGATTGTCCAGGCTCTGCTGGCTTTCGAACTCGCCGACGATTTCTTCGAGAATGTCTTCCAGGGTGACGATGCCCAGCACTTCACCGTATTCGTCGACCACCATGCCCAGGCGCCGCTGCTGCTTGTGGAAGTTGAGCAGTTGCAGCTGCAACGGCGTACTTTCCGGCACGAAGTACGGCTCGTGGCTGGCCGCCAGCAAGGCTTCCCTGGTCAGGCTCGCATCGGGCAGCAAGTGAAGGATGTGCCGGGTGTTGAGGACAGCTTCGACCTGGTTGATATCACTGTGGAACACCGGCAGGCGAGTACGTCTGTTGTGGCGCAATTGTTCGATGATTTCTTCGATGGAGTCATCGAGATTGATGCCATCCACGTCGCTGCGCGGTACCAGGATGTCATTGACGGTGATGTTGTCCAGCGCATGGATGCCTGGCAGCGGGTGAGGGCGGCTTACGGTTTCGGAGGGCGCATGCCGCTCCGTCAGCGTTTCGTCCTCACTCTGTTGCACCACTTTGGCTTTGCGGGCGAATGGCCGCGTCAGCAACTGACTGATGCTGCTGAGCAGCCATGCCGCGGGATAGATGATTTTCAGCGGCACCCGCAGCAGGTTGTTGCCCTGGGCCAGGATCGCATCCGGATAGCGAGCGGCGAGGGTGCGTGGCAAATAGTCGGAAAACACCAGCAAAATGGCGCCCGCCCCGAGGCAGGCGACCCACGGGCCGTTCTCGGCCCAGGTGAACATGGCCAGCAAGGTGCTGATGACCACCACCAGTGCACGGCACAGGGTGTTGCAAAAAATCAGGCTGGCCAGGGGAAAGCTGAGTTTCGCCACCGGTTTGTCGCTGGAACGCGTTGCGGTGCGCTGGGCCAGCAAATGCTGGTGCGCCGCTTCGATGGCGGTAAACAGCCCCGACCATAAAACCAGCAGGGTCACTACCGCGAGCATCGGCCCTATGGGCAAGTCGTCCATTAATGCCGCCCGTCAGATATGCAGGATGTATTCACGAACCAGCTTGCTGCCGAAATACGCCAGCATCAACAGGCAAAAACCGGCCAGGGTCCAGCGAATGGCTTTGTGCCCGCGCCAGCCGAGGCGATTGCGTCCCCACAGCAGCACGCTGAAAACGACCCAGGCCAGGCAGGCCAGCAGGGTTTTGTGCACCAGATGCTGGGCGAACAGGTTCTCGACGAACAGCCAGCCGGAAATCAGCGATAGCGACAACAGCGTCCAGCCGGCCCAGAGGAAACCGAACAGCAGGCTTTCCATGGTTTGCAGCGGCGGGAAGTTCTTGATCAGCCCGGACGGGTGCTTGTGCTTGAGCTGGTGGTCTTGAATCAGCAGCAGCAAGGACTGGAACACCGCGATGGTGAACATGCCGTAGGCCAGAATCGAAAGCAGGATGTGGGCGAGGATGCCCGGCTCCTCATCGATGACCTGTACCGTGCCGGCGGGGGCAAAGTGCGCCAGCAACACGGTCAGGGCCCCAAGCGGGAAAAGCAGGACCAGCAGGTTCTCCACCGGAATCCGCGAGCAGGCCAGCAGGGTTAGTGCGATGACTGCCACGGCAATCAGGCTGGCGGCACTGAAGAAGTCCAGGGCCAGGCCGGTCGGGGTCAGCAGGTGGGTGAGCAGGCTGACGCTGTGGGCCAATACGGCGAGCACGCCGAGCATGACCAGCAGGCGTTTGTTGACCTTGGCGCCGGACGCCAGGCGAGTGCCCTGGTAAATGGTCGCAGCGGCATACAAGCAGGCGGCGGCGAGGGTAGTTAGCAAGCTGGGTGACAAGGGGAGCATAAATCCTGTTAGGCAAGCCCGAAAGTCGCTGAGTTTGGCATAGAACCCCCGCCACACGAAAGACCGCGCAACCTGACAGCGAGGTGTCCGCCGGCCACAGTCTTCGCTATAATCCGCGACCTGCCCACGCCGCAGGCTCGCCGAGCACACGTTTAGTCCGGTCCGGGCCGCCATTATCCCGGTCTACACAGGGCCTGAAAGGATCGCGCAATGTTTGAAAACTTAACCGACCGTCTCTCGCAGACGCTGCGCCATGTCACCGGCAAGGCAAAGCTGACTGAAGACAACATCAAAGACACCCTGCGTGAAGTGCGTATGGCGTTGCTTGAAGCCGACGTCGCCCTGCCGGTGGTCAAGGACTTCGTCAATTCGGTCAAGGAACGCGCCGTAGGCACCGAGGTGTCGCGCAGCCTGACGCCGGGCCAGGCCTTCGTGAAGATCGTCCAGGCCGAACTCGAAAGCCTGATGGGCGCGGCCAACGAAGATTTGAACCTGAGCGCCGTGCCGCCAGCGGTCATTTTGATGGCCGGTTTGCAGGGCGCGGGTAAAACCACCACCGCCGGCAAACTCGCGCGCTTCCTTAAAGAGCGCAAGAAGAAGTCCGTCATGGTCGTGTCCGCCGACGTTTATCGTCCAGCGGCGATCAAACAGCTGGAAATGCTTGCCGGTGAAGTCGGCGTTACCTTCTTCCCGTCCGACCTGAGCCAGAAGCCGGTCGAGATCGCGCAAGCGGCTATTAAAGAGGCAAAACTCAAATTCATCGACGTGGTCATCGTCGATACCGCCGGTCGCCTGCACATCGATGAAGAGATGATGGGCGAGATCATGGCACTGCATGCCGCGATCAACCCGGTAGAAACCCTGTTCGTGGTCGACGCCATGACCGGCCAGGACGCCGCCAACACGGCCAAGGCCTTCGGCGATGCATTGCCGCTGACCGGTGTGATCCTGACCAAGGTCGACGGCGACGCCCGTGGCGGTGCCGCGCTGTCGGTGCGAGCCATTACCGGCAAGCCGATCAAGTTCATCGGTATGGGCGAGAAGAGCGAAGCGCTCGATCCGTTCCACCCTGAGCGTATCGCCTCGCGCATCCTCGGCATGGGCGACGTGCTCAGCCTGATCGAGCAGGCGGAAGCGACCCTCGACAAGGACAAGGCCGACAAACTGGCCAAGAAGCTGAAGAAGGGCAAGGGCTTCGACCTCGAAGACTTCCGCGACCAGCTGCAACAGATGAAAAACATGGGCGGCCTCGGCGGGCTCATGGACAAGCTGCCGAACATGGGTGGCGTGAACCTGGCGCAAATGGGCAATGCCCAAGGCGCGGCAGAGAAGCAATTCAAACAGATGGAAGCCATCATCAACTCCATGACCCCGGCCGAGCGCCGCGACCCTGAGATGATCAGCGGTTCGCGCAAGCGCCGGATCGCCATGGGCTCCGGCACCCAGGTGCAGGACATCGGCCGCTTGATCAAGCAGCACAAGCAGATGCAGAAGATGATGAAGAAGTTCTCCGCGAAAGGCGGAATGGCCAAGATGATGCGCGGCATGGGTGGAATGCTACCCGGCGGCGGCATGCCGAAAATATAGTGTCCTTTCACGCCAATACTGCTCAATTTTGGCGGCGTCTGGTGCCCTCATGCGGCGTTGCCGCTCCTCGCCATAGCGGGCTATGACTCGTCGCGGCGCCTTGCCTGAGGGCACCAGTCACTCGCCAAAATGTGAGCGTATTGGCGAGAAAGGACACACGAATCTGCGCCGGTCGTCGCACCGGCGCTAACCCACACGGACGTGGGATACACAGCAAACCCGCACTTGGCGGGAGCTGACCGGCCGTTTTCAACGACGGCTCTATAGCAAATCTGCATGGCGGCCGATAGACCGCCGGAAAAAGTCATTTGCAAAAGTCCGGATATTCCTTAGAATATGCGGCCTTTCGGGCACCCATGCCCGCTGTGCCTTTAGATTTGCAGCACCGACTACAGGAACGATGTTCACATGCTAACAATCCGTCTTGCCCTTGGCGGCTCCAAAAAGCGCCCGTTTTACCACTTGACCGTAACCGACAGCCGCAACCCGCGCGACGGTTCGCACAAGGAACAGGTTGGCTACTTCAACCCTGTTGCCCGTGGTCAGGAAGTTCGTCTGTCCGTGAACCAAGAGCGCGTAGCCTACTGGCTGAGCGTTGGTGCACAACCTTCTGAGCGCGTTGCTCAGTTGTTGAAGGAATCTGCTAAGGCTGCGGCCTGAGCAATATGAACGCGACGCCTGCCATTGCTGATGATTTGATCGTTATCGGCAAGATTTATTCTGTTCACGGCGTTCGCGGCGAAGTGAAGGTGTACTCCTTTACTGATCCGATTAAAAACCTGCTGGACTACAAAACCTGGACGCTCAAGCGTGACGGTAATGTAAAGCAGGTAGAGCTGGTCAGCGGACGCGGGAACGACAAGTTCCTGGTCGCAAAGCTCAAGGATCTCGATGATCGCGAAGAAGCTCGTCTTCTGGCCGGTTATGAGATCTGCGTGCCGCGCAACCTGTTCCCTGAACTCACCGACGGCGAGTACTACTGGTACCAGCTGGAAGGTCTCAAGGTCATCGACACCCTCGGACAACTGTTCGGGAAAATCGATCACCTGCTGGAGACCGGCTCGAACGATGTCATGGTGGTCAAGCCTTGCGCTGGCAGCCTGGATGATCGCGAACGCCTGTTGCCCTATACGGAGCAATGCGTGTTGGCCATCGACCTGGCCGCGGGCGAGATGAAGGTGGATTGGGACGCGGATTTCTAAGCGTGGCTAACTTGCGCGTAGAAGTGATCAGTCTGTTTCCCGAGATGTTTTCCGCCATCAGCGAGTACGGCATCACCAGTCGGGCGGTGAAACAGGGGCTCTTGCAGCTCACCTGTTGGAATCCGCGAGACTACACGACGGATCGACATCACACTGTGGACGATCGCCCGTTTGGCGGTGGTCCGGGCATGGTGATGAAGATCAAGCCCCTGGAAGATGCTCTGGTTCAGGCCAAGGCAGCAGCCGGGGAGGCGGCGAAGGTAATTTACCTGTCCCCCCAAGGCCGTCAACTGACTCAGTCGGCGGTACGTGAGTTGGCGAATCTGGATGCATTGATCCTGATTGCCGGCCGCTATGAAGGCATTGACGAGCGTTTTATTGATGCTCATGTCGATGAAGAGTGGTCGATTGGCGACTATGTACTGTCTGGCGGCGAGCTGCCGGCGATGGTCCTGATCGATGCGGTTACACGACTGCTGCCTGGAGCTTTAGGGCATGCGGACTCCGCCGAGGAAGATTCCTTTACGGATGGTTTGCTGGATTGCCCGCACTACACCCGACCGGAGGTGTATGCGGATCAGCGTGTTCCCGACGTATTGCTAAGTGGCAATCACGCGCACATCCGGCGTTGGCGTTTACAGCAGTCCCTTGGTCGGACCTTTGAACGACGCGCCGATCTTCTGGAAAGCCGCTCGCTTTCTGGAGAAGAGAAGAAGCTGCTCGAGGAATACATCCGCGAGCGGGACGATAGTTAACAACGTATCGATGGTAGATCCGACGATTTACCTTAGGAGCACAGCATGACTAACAAAATCATCCTTGCACTCGAAGCAGAGCAGATGACCAAAGAGATCCCTACCTTTGCCCCGGGCGACACCATTGTCGTTCAGGTGAAAGTGAAGGAAGGCGACCGTTCGCGTCTGCAAGCGTTCGAAGGTGTTGTTATCGCCAAGCGTAACCGCGGCGTAAACAGTGCATTCACCGTTCGTAAAATCTCCAACGGTGTTGGCGTAGAGCGTACTTTCCAGACCTACTCCCCGCAAATCGACAGCATGGCTGTCAAGCGTCGCGGTGACGTACGTAAAGCCAAGCTGTACTACCTGCGTGACCTGTCGGGTAAAGCAGCTCGCATCAAGGAAAAACTGGCTTAAGTCCAGCTTCCGATGCAAAAAAAGCAGCCTGCGGGCTGCTTTTTTGTTGCCTGCGATTTACCCCACCCTGTAGGAGCTGGTAAGCCAGCTCCTACAGGGCGGATCGTTCTGTCAGGCGCTGCTCGTCTCCGGCTGAATCAACGCCAACAACGTCCACCCCGCCGCGGGCTTGATCGTGCTTGCCGGCGTTACCACGTGCACCCAACCGCTGTCGTCGCGCACGAACAGCAGGGTCGCACGCTCGCCATGCAGCGCGCGGTAATCGTCCCAACTGAAACCGTCCGTCAACGTTGTGCTGTACAGCTCTGAGCCCTGGCTCAATTGGCTGGCGAGCTTGGCGTAGGTCAGCGCTTCGCTGCCCAGTTGATTGCCGCGATGTTCCAGGCTGGTACGGTGCTTGTCGGTGCGGCGGCTTTCCTGGCCGCTGGCCAGGCCGAACATGCGTTGATGGCCCAGTTCATGACGAAACCGCATCAGCGCCAGGGTGTTCATCTCGCCGGAGGGTGACAGCGCCAGCAAATGCCCGAGGCCGACCAGGTCCAGATGCGCATCGGCATGTTGCGACGCTGGGTTGCCAAAATAGGTCGGCAAGCCTTCCATCCGCGCTGCACGAATGTTTTCCCAGCTCGAATCCGTCAACAGTACGCGACTGCCCAGCTGTTGCAGTGCCTTACCCAGCGTGCGCGCAGGTCCGTTGGCGCCGATGATCAGGAAACCGCTCGGTGCCGGTTCCGCCACCTTCAGCAGGCGTGCCAGCGGTCGTGCCGTCGCGCTTTGCAACACCACCGTGCCGATGATCACCGCAAAGGTGAGCGGCACCAGCAGCAACGCTCCCTGATGACCGGCGTCATGCAGGCGAATGGCGAAGATGGCCGACACCGCCGCTGCCACGATGCCCCTTGGGGCAATCCATGCCAGCAACGCTCGCTCGCGCCAACCCAGGCTGGAGCCCGCCGTGCTCAGCAGCACATTCAAAGGGCGGGCGATGAACTGAATTACCAGCAGCAAAATCAGCACCAGAGGCCCAAGGCCGATCATGGCGTTCAGGTCCAGCCGGGCCGCCAGCAGAATGAACAGGCCGGAGATCAGCAGCACGCTGAGGTTCTCCTTGAAGTGCAGGATGTGCCGCACGTCCACGCCTTTCATGTTGGCCAGCCACATGCCCATCAAGGTCACGGCCAGCAACCCGGATTCGTTGGTGACTTCGTTGGAGCCAATGAAAATACTCAGGACTGCCGCGAGCGCTGCCAGGTTGTGCAGGTATTCCGGCAGCCACTGACGGCGAATCAGTGTACCGAGCAACCAGCCACCAAAAACACCGAACAGGCTGCCGCACAGAATCACGCCACCGAAGGTCAGCAGGCTTTCCTCGAGGCCGTTACCTTTGGAGCTGGCGATGATGAAGCTATAGACGACCACCGCCAGCAGGGCACCGATGGGGTCGATGGCAATGCCTTCCCAGCGCAGGATGTTGGCAATCGACGCTTTCGGGCGCACGACGCGCAGCATCGGTACGATCACGGTCGGCCCGGTCACCAGGGTCAGGCTGCCGAACAGGATGGCCAGCATCCAGTCGAAATCCAGCAGCCAGTGAGTGGCGACAGCAATGACCACCCAGGTGGAGAGGGCGCCAATGGTGACCAAGCGATGGACGACGCTGCCGATTTCGCGCCATTCGGACAGATGCAGAGTCAGGCTGCCTTCGAACAGGATCAGCGCCACTGCCAGGGACACCAGCGGCATCAACAGTGGTCCGAACATCTCCTGAGGGTCGAGCAAATGCAGCACGGGGCCGGCCAGGATGCCGGTCAGCAGCAGGAATAGAATCGCCGGCAATTTCAAACGCCAGGCCAGCCATTGGCAAAGCAGCGCCGCCGCGCCTATCCCGCCAAATGCCAATAAAATCTGCTGCTCGCTCATTGCTGCTCCCTGTTCCTTGAAATCGCGGCCTATGAAAGACTAGCGGCCGTTTCCATGTCCAATTTTAATTTTGTGCGCAGTCCCAAGGCTGCGTGATTCGAGTGCCCATGCCTGCCATCGATCACCCGCTGATAGACCAATTCCTCGATGCCTTGTGGCTGGAGAAAGGCCTTTCCGATAACACCCGCGATGCCTATCGCAGTGACCTGACGCTGTTCAACGGCTGGTTACAGGACAAAGGACTGGAGCTGGTCAATGCCGGTCGCGAGTTGATACTCGACCACTTGGCCTGGCGCCTGGAGCAAAACTACAAGCCACGTTCCACTGCGCGATTTCTCTCGGGTGTGCGTGGCTTTTATCGGTACCTGCTGCGGGAAAAGATGATCTCGGTCGATCCGACATTGCGCGTTGATATGCCGCAACTCGGCAGGCCGCTGCCAAAGTCCTTGTCCGAGGCGGATGTGGAAGCCTTGCTGAAGGCGCCTGATTTGAGCGAGGCCATCGGCCAGCGCGACCGGGCCATGCTTGAAGTGCTGTATGCCTGCGGCTTGCGGGTGACCGAACTGATCAGCCTCACCCTGGAACAAGTCAATTTGCGTCAAGGCGTGTTGCGGGTAATGGGCAAGGGTAGCAAGGAGCGGCTGGTGCCGATGGGCGAGGAGGCGATTGTCTGGGTCGAGCGCTACATGCGTGATGCCCGCGGCGAGCTGCTGGGCGGACGTCCCAGCGACGTGTTGTTCCCAAGTCTGCGTGGCGAGCAGATGACCCGCCAGACCTTCTGGCACCGGATCAAACACCAGGCCAAGGTGGCCGGGATCGGCAAGTCGCTGTCGCCGCACACCTTGCGCCATGCCTTCGCCACGCACCTGCTCAACCACGGCGCAGACCTGAGGGTGGTGCAGATGCTGCTGGGGCACAGCGATTTGTCGACGACGCAGATCTACACCCATGTTGCCCGGGCGCGGTTGCAGGATTTGCATGCCAAACATCATCCGCGGGGATAACCGAAAAACCTGTGGGAGCGAGCTTGCTCGCGATAGCGGCCTGACAGTCGATACATGTTCTGGATGTGATGCCGTCATCGCGAGCAGGCTCGCTCCCACAGGGGATTGTGTCGCCACAAATGTCTTGCATCAGGTGCATTCGGCCATGTGGACCTTATGTGATAGGCTGGGCCGGTTTGCACGATGGGCGGTTATGACCCGGTGTTTCGGCACGGGCGTTCTGATCGTCCCATATGTTCGCCTTCAGGAGTTCTCATGCGTCTGACCCAGATTTTCGCCGCCGCAGCCATTGCGTTGGTCAGCACCTTTGCCGTCGCCGATGACGCGGCCGACAAAGCCATTCGTAAAAGCCTGGAAAACCTCCAGCTCGAAGTGCCGGTAGAGAGCATCACCGCCAGCCCGTTGCCAGGCCTGTATGAAGTCAAGCTCAAGGGCAGCCGCGTGCTGTACGCCAGCGCCGATGGCCAGTACGTGGTCCAGGGCTACCTGTTCGATCTCAAGGACGGCAAGCCGGTCAACCTGACCGAGAAGACCGAGCGCCTGGGCATCTCCAAGCTGATCAACGACATCCCGGTTGCCGAAACCGTTGTCTACCCGGCCATTGGCGAAACCAAGTCGCACATCACCGTATTCACCGACACCACCTGCCCGTACTGCCACAAGCTGCACGCCGAAGTGCCTGAGCTGAACAAGCGCGGCATCGAAGTGCGCTACGTCGCGTTCCCGCGCCAGGGCCTGGGCTCGCCGGGTGACGAGCAACTGCAAGCGGTGTGGTGCTCGAAAGACAAGAAAACGGCCATGGACAAAATGGTCGACGGCAAGGAAATCAAGGCCGCCAAGTGCGATAACCCGGTTTCCAAACAGTTCGCACTCGGCCAGTCGATCGGCGTGAACGGCACACCGGCCATCGTTTTGGCCGACGGTCAGGTCATTCCGGGCTACCAGCCTGCGCCACAAGTCGCCAAACTGGCGCTGGGCGCGAAGTAAATTCGCATCGTCACGGCAAGCCTTGACGATCATGGTCCGGTAGCGACATTCGCCGGGCCATCAATAGAGAGCCGCGAGTAAGCGGTTGTTTTCACGGCCGGCCTCGAGTCGGCCGTTTTATGGGGAGTTCACAGTGAAACCGGTCAAAGTAGGCATCTGTGGGTTAGGAACCGTCGGTGGCGGTACCTTCAACGTACTTCAGCGCAACGCCGAGGAAATTGCTCGTCGTGCCGGGCGTGGGATCGAAGTGGCACAAATTGCCATGCGCACGCCAAAGCCTCAGTTCCAAACGACCGGTATTGCGATTACCAACGATGTCTTCGAAGTGGCCACGAACCCTGAGATCGACATCGTTATAGAGCTGATGGGCGGCTACACCGTTGCCCGCGAGCTGGTACTCAAGGCCATCGAGAATGGCAAGCATGTGGTCACCGCGAACAAGGCGCTTATCGCCGTTCACGGTAATGAAATTTTCGCCAAGGCCCGCGAGAAGGGCGTGATCGTTGCGTTCGAAGCGGCGGTGGCCGGTGGCATCCCGGTGATCAAGGCGATCCGCGAAGGCCTGTCCGCCAACCGCATCAACTGGGTAGCCGGCATCATCAACGGCACCGGTAACTTCATCCTGACGGAAATGCGCGAGAAGGGTCGCACCTTCGAAGACGTATTGGCCGAAGCCCAGGCCCTGGGTTACGCCGAAGCCGATCCGACCTTCGACGTCGAGGGTATCGACGCCGCTCACAAGCTGACGATCCTGGCGTCCATCGCGTTCGGTATTCCGTTGCAGTTCGACAAGGCTTACACCGAAGGCATCACCAAGCTGACCACCGCCGACGTCAACTACGCCGAAGCGCTGGGCTACCGCATCAAGCACCTGGGCGTGGCGCGCAGCACCGCGGCCGGTATCGAACTGCGCGTGCACCCGACGCTGATCCCGGCCGATCGCCTGATCGCCAACGTCAACGGCGTGATGAACGCGGTGATGGTCAACGGTGATGCTGCCGGTTCGACCCTGTTCTACGGTGCTGGTGCCGGCATGGAGCCGACCGCTTCGTCGGTGATCGCCGACCTGGTGGACGTGGTCCGCGCCATGACTTCCGACCCGGAAAACCGCGTGCCGCACCTCGCATTCCAACCGGATTCACTGTCGGATCACCCGATCCTGCCGATCGAAGCCTGCGAAAGTGCCTACTACCTGCGCATTCAGGCCAAGGACCATCCGGGCGTATTGGCTCAGGTCGCGAGCATCCTCTCGGAGCGCGGCATCAACATCGAGTCGATCATGCAGAAGGAAGCCGAGGAGCACGACGGCCTGGTGCCGATGATCCTGCTGACCCACCGCGTGCTGGAACAGCACATCAACGATGCCATCGCTGCTTTGGAAGCCTTGGCGGGTGTGGTCGGTCCGGTCGTACGGATCCGTGTCGAGCACCTTAACTAAAACAGCTGCAAGCTATCAGCTTCAAGCTGCAAGCCAGAAGCCAGTGACGCTCAGCTTGCAGCTTGAAGCTTGAAGCTTGAAGCTCAAACCGAAGGTTTGAAAACATGCGCTACATCAGTACCCGCGGCCAGGCACCGGCCCTGAATTTCGAAGACGTCCTGCTGGCAGGCCTTGCCACCGACGGCGGTCTGTACGTCCCGGAAAACCTGCCACGTTTCACCCAGGAAGAAATCGCTTCGTGGGCCGGCCTGCCGTATCACGAGCTGGCTTTCCGCGTCATGCGCCCGTTCGTCACCGGCAGCATTCCGGACGCCGATTTCAAAAAGATTCTTGAAGAAACCTATGGTGTATTCGCCCATAGCGCCGTTGCGCCGCTGCGTCAGCTGAACGGCAACGAATGGGTGCTGGAGCTATTCCACGGCCCGACCCTGGCGTTCAAGGACTTCGCCCTGCAATTGCTCGGTCGCCTGCTCGACTACGTGCTGGAAAAGCGCGGCGAGCGCGTGGTGATTGTCGGCGCCACCTCCGGTGATACCGGCTCGGCCGCCATCGAAGGCTGCAAGCACTGCGAAAACGTCGACATCTTCATCCTGCATCCGCACAACCGGGTGTCCGAAGTGCAGCGTCGGCAGATGACCACCATCTTCGGTGAGAACATCCACAACATCGCCATCGAAGGCAACTTCGATGACTGCCAGGAAATGGTCAAGGCGAGCTTCGCCGACCAGGGCTTCCTCAAGGGCACTCGCCTGGTCGCCGTGAACTCGATCAACTGGGCGCGGATCATGGCCCAGATCGTTTACTACTTCCACGCAGCCCTGCAACTGGGCGGCCCGGCGCGTTCGGTGTCGTTCTCGGTGCCGACCGGCAACTTCGGCGACATCTTCGCCGGTTACCTGGCGCGCAACATGGGCCTGCCGATCAACCAGTTGATCGTCGCCACCAACCGCAACGACATCCTGCACCGCTTCATGAGCGGCAACCAGTACGTCAAGGAAACCCTGCACGCCACGCTGTCGCCGTCCATGGACATCATGGTGTCGTCGAACTTCGAACGCCTGCTGTTCGACCTGCATGGTCGCAACGGCGCGGCCATCGCCGGGCTGATGGATTCGTTCAAGCAGGGTGGCGGTTTCAGCGTCGAGCAAGAGCGCTGGACCGAAGCCCGCAAGTTGTTCGACTCGCTGGCCGTGGATGACGCACAAACCTGCGAAACCATCGCCGAAGTCTACGAGCAGACTGGTGAAGTGCTGGATCCACACACGGCCATCGGCGTGAAAGCTGCGCGGGAATGCCGTCGTAGCCTGGACATTCCAATGGTGATCCTGGGCACCGCCCACCCGGTCAAATTCCCGGACGCCGTGGAAAAAGCCGGTGTAGGAAAAACGCTCGAACTGCCGGTACATCTTTCTGATTTGTTTGAGCGAGACGAACGTTGCACCATATTGCCAAATGACCTGAAGGCCGTGCAGGCCTTTGTCAGTCAGCATGGCAACCGCGGCAAGCCGCTGTAACCGGTCAGCGCTGTAACATTTTGAAGCCCGTCTCCTGACGGGCTTTTTCATTTCTGCATGCACACTTGTCGTGTTATCGCCGCGAAGGGACAGGCGAATGGATCACCAAGGACGTGGGAATGCTGTTTACAAGTGTGTTCAAGCCAGTCGCGCGCTGGCTGTTTTTATTCGGCATGCTGGGAATCGCCGAATGGGGAGGGGCGAGCCCTGCATCGATTCAGGAGCGTGGAAAGTCTGTCGCACGTTCCATGATCGTGCTGGATGACCAGGAGTTGCAGTGGATGGCCAGCCATCCACGGGTCGTGGTCACGGCACTGGAATACCCGTTGTACCTGTTCAAGGATGAACATGGCCGATGGACGGGCTTGAACAGTGACCTGCTCAAGCGCATCAGTGACATGACGGGGTTGCAGTTCGTTTACCAGGAGTCTTTTTCCACCGATCAGATGCTGGCCCATCTGGAAAGCGGCGCTGCGGATTTGAGTACGACCCTGGCGATGAATGACGAACGCAAGGCGTTTCTCGATTTCAGTCATGCGTACGGCGGTGCAGGATGGGTCTTTGTCGGGCAGGCCGGGGCACCGCCGGTGCAGTCGCTGGAGGACATGACGAAGCGGGTACTGGTGCTACCGACCCGGCATGCACTGGAAGCGATGATCCGTCGCAATTACCCGTCCATCGAGTTGCGTTCGGTTAAAACCTACGCTGAGGCCCGTGCCTGGGTGGAAAGCGGTGAAGCCTACGCCACCATCGAAAGCGAAATCGGTGCCCAGCTTATTCCGTCGGGCCGGCTACAGATCGGCGCCGTGGTACCGGGCAAATGGGATGCGGATTATCTGGCGGTGCGTAAAGGCCAGCCGCAGCTGCTGAGTATCCTCAACAAGGCGCTGGAGGCGTTTCCTGAACAGGAGTTGCGCGACCTTCGCCGGAAGTGGTTCGGCGGCGCTACCGTGCCACAGGCGCCTGGCCTCTGGCAGCGGATTGACCGGTGGGTTTGCTGGGGCGTGTTGGTGGTCAGCCTGTTCGGTCTGCTTTCCCTGCTCTGGAATCGGCGGTTGGCGGTGGTCGTCAGGCAACGGGTCGAGGCCCAAAGCAGTCTGCGTGATCAGCTCGCCTTCCAGCATGCCCTGATGGATGCCATGCCTGACCCGATGTTTGTCCGTGATCTGCAAGGGCGCTTGATCATGTGCAACAAAAGTTATGAGGACGCCTTGTCGACGCGTTTTGACCGGATGCAGGGGCGGCAGTTGTTCGAGGTCGATGCCATGCCCAGGCAAACCGCGGAACTGCTGCATGCCGAGTACATGACGCAATTGAGTACACGAAGGACGCGCTTTTTTGAGCGTCAATTGATGTTCAAGGACGGTGTCAGGGATATCTACCAGTGGACAGTGCCGTTTTACACGGCCGATGGCCAGCTGCGAGGATTGTTGGGAGGCTGGGCCGACATCGCCCGGCGCACCCGACAAACGTGATGGTGGCGTTTTTTCTCTGTCATGTTCGCCGTGCATGCTCACTTGACTGGGTTGCAGGTTCGCCTGCGGTCGGTATCCAGAACTTTCTTCTCGGGCCAGCGGTCATTTGTTGTAGGCATGCCCCAGGCACGTTGTTTTCGGACTATTGAGTGGTGATCGGGATGGAAAGTATCAGTCTGTTGCTCGGTGAGGCGCTGAGCCCGTATCAGGTTACGTTGACCCCGTCAGGCATTCGTGGCGAATGCCGGGTGACCCTGAAGAATGCTATCGGCGCGACCGTGGTCGAGCGCGAGTTCAATCAGGCCCAGTTGAATGACAAACGCCTGTTGACGGATGTGGTCGACGGCTTGCATCGCGACGTGCTGATCGCTGAGGGACGCCTTGAGCCTTGTGTCATCGCGGCATTGCGCAATGCGGCGCAGGACAAGCTGCTGGCCAGTCGCAATTGAACGGATTTTTACGGGAACCTTCCCGCGCCCAGGTCAGTCAGACTTTGTAACAGCAGGATCAAGCATTGTGCTCCGGTGCTTGTAGCTTGCTGCTACTGGTCTCCAAACGGACCATGTTTAACCCCGGGTCGTCTCCCCACTTCTCGGGGTTTCTTTTGCCCGGGATTTGTCAGGGTTGCACCAGATTGTCGAAAAACGCCTTGGTGTCTTTCAGGTAATCGCTGCGACTCTCCGGATCCAGCCAGGCGGCGTAGGCCTCGTCAAGTCGTTCACGGGGAAGGGTACGCAGCACCTGGTTGATCTCGACAATGGCCTGCCGGCCCTTGGGGGTGTCGGTGCAACCGATGTAGCCGGACAGGTATTTGCCCGTGCCACGGATCGGATAGAACTGCAATTCATCCTCGGCAATGCCTTGCAGCGAGGCCTGGTAGCGAATTTCCGGGCGATAACCCAACAGCAGACGCAAGCGTCCCAGGCGCTGCATCTGCAGCAGGCTGCCCAAGGCGTCGTTGCCGTAATGAGCGGTCAGCGCGTCGGCTGGCGCTTGCTTGAGCAGCCCGTCGAGGTATTCGCCGTAATTGCGCTCGGCAATGATCCCCAGCTTTTCGCTGCCGCTGGCGAGCAGCGCCGCCAGGTCCACTTCGCCGTCCTTGATAAAGGGTGCCAGCACTTTCTGGTCGACGCGCCGCACGGCCAGGCCATTGCTCATGGCGCGAAAGACCGGAATGGAAAAGGCGATCCACTGTTCCCGTTCCTTGCTCCAGTTCAGCGCCGCGTCGCAGACGAGGGACGGCTCGTGGAGCATTTGCAACCCACGCGCGCGATTGACCCTCATCACGTTGTGCTGGTATTGCGGCATGCCGGCAATCAACAGTGGAAGCAGTTGATCGATAACGCCCTGGCCCTTTTTCGGACCGTCGAAGATTGTCAGCGGCGGCAGGTCGCGCTTGAGCCAGATCAGGGTTTCCCTGGTTTGCGCCAGGGCTGAGGGGACCGGTTCAAGGAGCAGGAGCGACATCGCCAGCACGCACAGCAGCCACCCGCCGAGTGACGGGCAGTGTCCAATGGCCCATGCAGGCAGGCGCCTCAGTTCAGATGGCTCCGTCTTTGCGCAACTGTGCGATCTGCGTCGCGTCATAGCCAAGTTCCTGGAGTACCTGTGCGTTGTGCTCACCCAGTTGTGGCCCGACCCATTCACATTCCCCGGGTGTCTCTGAGAGTTTCGGCACAATGCCCGGCATCTTGAAGTCTTTGCCGTCCGGCAGCTTGGCTTGCAGGAACATTTCCCGCGCCAGGTACTGAGGGTCATTGAACATGTCTTCGGCGCTGAAGATCCGGCTGGCCGGCACCTCGGCCTGATTGAGCTGCGCCAGCACCCTGTCCAGCGGCAACGAGTTGACCCAGCGATCGATGACGCCATAAATCTCGTCGCGTCGGGCATCGCGGCCATCGTTGCTGGCAAGCAGGGGGTCGTTGGCCAGGTCTTCCCGGCCAATGATCAGCATGAAGCGTTTAAAAATCGCGTCGCCATTGGCGCCGATCTGCACGTGCTTGCCATCGGCGCTGGTGTGGATCGAGGACGGGGTGATGCCCGGCATGATATTGCCCGTGCGTTCACGGATGAAGCCGAACACGTCGAACTCCGGGACCATGCTTTCCATCATCGCGAAGATGGCTTCGTACAGCGCCACGTCCACCACTTGCCCCTGGCCGCCGTTGACTTCGCGATGACGCAGGGCCATCAACGCGCCAATCACGCCCCAGAGCGCGGCAATCGAGTCGCCGATGGAAATGCCGGTGCGCACCGGTGGCCGGTCTTCGAAGCCGGTGATGTAGCGCAGGCCCCCCATGGACTCACCGACCGCGCCAAAGCCGGGCTGATCCTTCATCGGGCCGGTCTGGCCGAAACCTGATAGCCGCACCATGACCAGTTTCGGGTTCAAGGCGTGCAGGACGTCCCAGCCCAGGCCGAGTTTTTCCAGGACCCCGGGACGAAAGTTTTCGATCAGGATGTCTGCCTCACCCAGCAGCTGTTTCAGGATCGCCTGACCGTCGGAGTGTTTGAGATTGAGGGTCAGGGACTTTTTGTTGCGGGCCTGGACGAACCACCACAACGAAGTGCCTTCATACAACTTGCGCCATTTGCGTAATGGATCACCGCCGTCCGGGGATTCGATCTTGATCACGTCGGCACCGAATTCCGCGCAAATGCGCGAGGCAAACGGGCCGGCAATCAAGGTGCCCAATTCGATGACTTTCAGACCGGAAAGCGGTTTGGCGGTGAACGGCATGCTGGATCCTGTGGGGCAAAAGTTGGGCGAATAGAGCGTTTTAGCATAGCCGACTGTCCGACGCTCCAGCTTGATTGTGTTCAATTCGTGGATTGCCCGTCGCATCGGTTAGACTTGCCGCCTTTCCTCGTATCAAGAAGCCCGTTCATGGCCCAGCCGTCCACGACCTACAAGTTTGAACTGAACCTCACCGACCTCGACCGCAGCGTCTATGAGAGCGTAAAGCAGACCATCGCCCGTCATCCTTCGGAAACCGAAGAGCGTATGACCGTGCGCCTGCTGGCCTACGCCCTCTGGTACAACGAGCAGCTGTCTTTTGGCCGTGGTCTGTCGGAAGTGGATGAACCGGCCTTGTGGGAAAAAAGCCTGGATGACCGCGTCCTGCACTGGATAGAAGTCGGCCAGCCGGATGCCGAGCGCCTGACCTGGTGCTCGCGCCGCACTGAACGCACCAGCCTGCTGGCCTACGGCAGCCTGCGCGTGTGGGAAGGCAAAGTGGTGCCGGCGGTGAAAAACCTGAAGAACGTCAACATCGCTGCCGTGCCTCAGGAGGTCCTGGAAACCCTGGCCAAAGACATGCCCCGCGTTATCAAGTGGGACGTGATGATCAGCGAAGGGACGATTTTCGTCACCGACGACCGTGGTCAGCACGAAGTTCAGTTGCAGTGGCTGGCCGGTGAGCGCGGCTGATTTTTCGCTGCTGCCCCGCGTCACCCGGTTTATCCTACGTATTGAAGAGAAGCATCTTTCACCCCATGCGCATCGAACCTCGCCTGCTGCCCGACACCCTGCCATTCCTCGGTGATATTCCGCCGCTGTTGACCCGCCTGTACGCGGCTCGGGGCGTGCTGTCCGAGGCGGAACTGGACAAGAGCCTGGCGCGGTTGATTCCGTTCCAGCAACTCAAGGGCATCGATGCAGCGGTGGATTTGCTGGTGACTGCGCTCGAACAGCGCCAGCGCATCCTGATCGTCGGCGACTTTGATGCCGACGGCGCGACGGCCAGCACCGTGGGCACGCTGGGCCTGCGTTTGCTGGGTGCGGCACATGTCGATTATCTGGTGCCCAACCGATTCGATTACGGCTACGGTCTGACACCTGAAATCGTCGCGGTGGCGCTCGAGCGTCAGCCGCATTTGTTGATCACCGTCGACAACGGCATCTCCAGCGTCGAAGGCGTGGCAGCGGCGAAAAAGGCCGGGCTCAAGGTGCTCGTCACCGACCACCACTTGCCCGGCGACGAGCTGCCGCTGGCAGATGCCATCGTCAATCCGAACCAGCCAGGTTGCGAGTTTCCGAGCAAGGCGCTGGCCGGTGTCGGGGTGATTTTCTATGTGTTGATGGCCCTGCGCGCGCGATTGCGCGAACTCGGCTGGTACACAAGCAAGCCGCAGCCGAATATCGGCGAACTGCTTGATCTGGTGGCTCTGGGCAGTGTGGCCGACGTGGTGCCGTTGGATGCCAACAACCGGATTCTGGTGCATCAGGGCCTGGAACGGATTCGCGCCGGACGTGCCCGGCCGGGGATCAAGGCGATCCTCGAAGTGGCCAAGCGCGATCATGCGCGCATCACGTCCACCGATCTGGGTTTCATTGTCGGCCCACGCCTGAACGCCGCAGGGCGCCTGGATGACATGAGCCTGGGCATCGAATGCCTGCTGACCGAAGACGCAGGTCTGGCCCGTGAGATGGCGGCGCAACTGGACGGCATGAACCAGGATCGCAAATCCATCGAGCAAGGCATGCAGCGTGAAGCGCTGGCGCAGCTCAAGGATCTGCCGGTGGAGTCGATGCCGTTCGGCTTGTGCCTGTTCGATCCCGAGTGGCACCAGGGTGTCATCGGTATCCTCGCGTCACGGATGAAAGAGCGCTATTTCCGCCCGACCATCGCCTTTGCCGATGCCGGGGATGGCCTGCTCAAGGGCTCGGGGCGTTCGGTCCAGGGCTTTCACATCCGCGACGCCTTGAGCGTGGTGGCGGCGCAGCATCCGAATCTGATTACCAAATACGGTGGCCACGCGATGGCGGCCGGCCTGACGCTGCCGGAAGCGAATTTCCCCTTGTTCGCCGAAGCCTTCGACGCTGAAGTGCGCCGGCAACTGCGCGAGGAAGACCTGACGGGCCGCCTGTTGTCGGACGGCACCCTGGCGGTGGAAGAGTTCCACCTGGAACTGGCCCGTGCCCTGCGGCATGCCGGCCCTTGGGGCCAGCACTTCCCGGAGCCGTTGTTTCATGGGGTGTTCCAGTTGGTCGAGCAGCGTGTCGTTGGCGAGCGGCACCTTAAAGTCGTGCTCAAAAGTGAATGTGGTTCGGTGAAGCTCGACGGCATTGCCTTCGGGATCGACCGCGACATCTGGCCGAATCCGACCATCAAGTGGGTGGAACTGGCCTACAAGCTCGACCTCAACGAGTTTCGTGGCAACGAGACGGTTCAACTGATGATTGCCCACATCGAACCGCGGTAGCTTTTGTGGCGAGGGAGCTTGCTCCCGCTGGTGTGCGCAGCACACCCAAATGGTCAGACGTGGTTATTTTGATAGTCCGCAGTGACAGGTTTTGGGGTGGCTACGCCACCCAGCGGGAGCAAGCTCCCTCGCCACAGAGGTCGCATTGAACGCTGATTGAAGTGTTTCAATTCTTGAACCCTCCCTCATCCCCCGGTTGTCGACTAGGCTCTAAGCACTGCTTGATTTTGGCCTTGTGACGTCTTGTCGAATTTTTTGCCCGCGGGGGCGGGTGTTGTACCTTTTTCCTGTCACTCGTCGACTATTCAAACAGAACCTGGAGCCTGCCCACTGATTCGAGAGGTGCCCCATGAGTCTGCTGCTTGAACCCTTTACCCTTCGCCAATTGACCCTGCCCAACCGCATCGCGGTATCGCCGATGTGCCAGTACTCCAGTGCCGATGGCCTGGCCAATGACTGGCACCTGGTCCACCTCGGCAGCCGCGCTGTCGGCGGGGCCGGGCTGGTGTTTACCGAAGCCACGGCGGTCACCGCCGACGGGCGTATCACGGCCGAGGACCTCGGTCTGTGGAATGACGAACAGATTGAACCCCTGCAACGCATCACCCGCTTCATCACCGCCCAGGGCGCCGTTGCCGGCATTCAGCTGGCCCATGCCGGGCGCAAGGCCAGCACCTACCGGCCGTGGCTCGGCAAGCATGGCAGCGTCAAGCCCGATGAGGGTGGCTGGGTGCCGGTCGGCCCTTCACCGATTGCATTCGATCCACAGCACACCCAACCCAGGCAACTCGATGACGGCGAGATCGCCAAGGTCATCCAGGCCTTTGTCGATGCGGCAAAGCGGTCACTGACGGCCGGTTTCAAGGTGGTCGAAGTGCACGCGGCCCATGGTTACCTGCTGCATCAATTCCTGTCGCCGTTGAGCAATCAACGTCGCGATCAATATGGCGGTTCGTTCGAAAATCGTATTCGGCTGGTGCTGCAGGTCACCGAAGCGGTGCGCGCGGTGTGGCCTGAAGAGTTGCCGGTGTTTGTCCGGGTCTCGGCCACCGACTGGGTGGAAGACGGCTGGAACCCCGATGAAACCGTGGAGCTGGCACGCCGCCTCAAAGCCCTGGGGGTCGACCTGATCGACGTCTCGTCGGGCGGGACGGCGGCGAATGCGGAGATTCCCACTGGGCCGGGTTACCAGACCCGCTTCGCCGAGCGTGTGCGCAAGGAATCGGGCATGGCCACCGGCACAGTCGGCATGATCACCGAGCCGGCCCAGGCCGAGCACATCCTGCGCACTTGTCAGGCGGACATCATCTTCCTCGCTCGTGAGTTGTTGCGCGATCCTTACTGGGCGCTGCACGCGGATGACGATCTGGGCGGGCACAAGGCCGTGTGGCCGGCGCAATATCAGCGGGCGACTCATCGTGAGCAGCCCATTCATGAATCGGATTTGCGCGACTGAAATCCATCGATACGAAAAAGCCCCTGAATCGCGAGACTCAGGGGCTTTTCTTTATGCCGGTGACCGATCAGGCCGCTTCGATCTTGCTGCGGTTCTGTTCGACCTGGCTCAGGTAGCCCTTGAGCTTTTCCTGTTCGGCCGCCGTCGTGAACAAGCCGAGCTTGCTGCGACGCCAGAGGATGTCGTGGGCGCTGGTGGCCCATTCTTCGCTGCACAGATAGTCGACTTCGCGGGTGTAGAGACCGCCGCCGATGTGCTCGCCCATATCGCTGAGGTCCTGTACGCCTTCGAGCATGCGCCAGGTGCGGCTGCCGTAGGTAGTGGCCCAGCGGCGAGCGATCTCGCTCGGTACCCAGTCGAATTTGTCGCGGATACGCGAGCTCAAGGCTTGCGGGGTGGTCATGTCTTCACCGCCCGGCAGCGTGGCGCTGGCGGTCCAGCTTGGCTTTATGTGCTTGAAGTAGGGTGCCAGTTGCGCCAGCGCCGACTCGGCCAGTTTGCGATAGGTGGTGAGCTTGCCGCCGAACACCGACAGCAATGGAGCCTCTTCGCCTGTGCCAGACAGCGCCAGGGTGTAATCGCGGGTCACGGCCGACGGGTTGTCGGATTCGTCGTTGCACAGCGGGCGCACACCTGAATAGCTGTGCAGGATGTCGTCGCGGCTGATTTGCTTTTTGAAATGAGCGTTGACCACGTTCAACAGGTAATCGGTTTCGCCGTCGGTAATCGCCACTTTTGCCGGATCGCCGGTGTACTCGCGGTCGGTGGTGCCGATCAGGGTGAAGTGATTCAGGTACGGAATGGTGAACACGATGCGCTGATCTTCGTTTTGCAGAATGTGCGCGTGTTCGCCTTCGTACAGTTTCGGCACGATCAGGTGGCTGCCCTGAATCAGGCGGATGCCATATGGCGATTCCATCTTCAAGTCATCACGAATGAACTTGGCGACCCATGGCCCGGCTGCGTTCACCAATGCCTTGGCGCGAATCGAAAACAGGCTGCCATCGGCGCGTTCCAGGTGCAGGTGCCACAAGCCCTTGGCGCGGCGTGCGCTGACGCAGCGGGTCTGGGTATGAACGTGGGCGCCTTTTTCCCGGGCGGCCATAGCGTTCAAAACTACCAGGCGCGCATCGTCGACCCAGCAATCGGAGTATTCAAAGCCCTTTGTGATCTCGCTTTTGAGCGCGCTGTCGGTGCCGAACTTCAGGCTTTTCGAACCTTGCAGTTGCTCGCGCTTGCCCAGGTTGTCATAGAGGAACAGACCGGCGCGAATCATCCACGCCGGGCGCAGGTGCGGGCGGTGCGGCAACACGAAACGCATTTGCTTGACGATGTGTGGAGCCTTGGCCAACAGCACTTCACGTTCGGCCAGGGCTTCACGCACCAGGCGGAATTCGTAATGTTCGAGATAGCGCAGGCCACCGTGGATCAGCTTGCTGCTGGCCGACGAGGTATGGCTGGCCAGGTCATCCTTTTCACAAAGGAACACCGAGAGACCGCGACCGGCGGCATCCGCTGCGATCCCCACGCCATTGATCCCGCCACCGATGACGGCGATATCGTAGACCTCGGCGAGAGGGGGCGTAGGCAAGGTGGAATTGGGCATCGGCACGGCCTCGGAATTCTTTGATGTTCTGTATTTGAATTCGAACATTAATGTTCATTTGCGAAAATACTAGCCCATAAAGACGCGCACAGCCAGTCAGCTTCGATTGAAAATACTCATCGAAGGGCCGTTAAAGGAAAATTTACGAACATTTGAATGTATGTCGGGAGTGCTTTTGTGGCGAGGGAGCTTGCTCCCGTTGGGCTGCGAAGCAGCCCTGAAACCCGTCAACCAGGTTCAGTCAGGTGTATTGAGCCAGTCGGGTTTGCGACGGCTTCGCCGTCGAACGGGAGCAAGCTCCCTCGCCACAGGGGAGCGTCGCTTCCGAGAGGTTAAACGACTTCCAGCCGAACCTTGTGCTGGTTCAACAACTGCGCCAGTGCCGGGGAAGGCTGCTGATCGGTGACCAGGCAATCGACCAGGCTGATCGGCCCCAGGCGAATCATGGCGTTGCGCCCGAACTTGCTGGAGTCGGCAGCGAGGATCACTTGTCGGGCATTGGCGATGATCGCCTGGGATACCCGCACTTCCTGATAGTCGAAGTCCAGCAGGCTGCCGTCTTCATCGATGCCGCTAATGCCGACCAGGGCGAAGTCGACCTTGAACTGGTTGATGAAGTCGACACTGGCCTGACCCACCACGCCACCATCGCGCCGCACGTTGCCGCCGGTCAGCAGGACATCGAAATCGTCCTTGGCGCTGAGCATGGAGGCGACGTGCAGGTTGTTGGTGATGATCTTCAGGTGATTGTGATTGAGCAGTGCCCGGGCAATGGATTCGGTGGTCGTGCCGATGTTGATGAACAACGAGGCATGGTCGGGAATCTGCGCGGCAATGGCTTCGCCGATACGCTGTTTCTCATCGCGCATCTGATCGGCGCGCATGGCGTAGGCGGTGTTTTCAACGCTGGAGTCGTAAGCCGCGCCGCCGTGGTAGCGACGCAGTAAATTGGCTTCCGCGAGCTGGTTGATGTCGCGGCGAATGGTTTGCGGGGTAACTACGAACAGCGTGGCCATTTCCTCGATGCTGACATAGCCGCGTTCGCGAACCAGTTCGAGGATTTGCTGCTGACGGGGAGGCAGATTCATGGGGCGTCCTTTGGGCTGCCGTGCAAAATTTGCCCATGATGACGCAGGAATCTGCTCCCGACCAGTTTCCAAACAACGTGAAAACTACTGCGCTCGGAAATCCTGCGTTAAAAACAGGCTCGGACTGCTCATTTACAACCTCGTAAAGTCGGGTGCGACCCCAGCCGGTCCTCGCCTGTTTTTGCCTTGTCTTTCCTTCGCTCGCTACGTTTTCACGCTGTTTGGACATACAGATACGGGGACTGGAGTTCGCTTATTCAGCTTCGTCTTCAGCCGCCCAATTACGGGTGCGGCTGACCGCTTTTTTCCAGCCTGCGTAGAGTTTTTCCTTCGCCGTTTCATCCAGCGTCGGCTCGAACTTGCGCTCAATCACGGCCTTGCCGCGCAACTCCTCCAGGCTGCCCCAGAAGCCACAGGCCAGGCCTGCCAGGTAAGCTGCACCCAGTGCCGTGGTTTCGCGCATTTGCGGGCGCTCGACCTGTGTGCCGAGGATGTCGGCCTGGAACTGCATGAGGAAATTGTTCGCCACCGCGCCGCCATCCACGCGCAGGGCCTTGAGGCGTTCGCCGGAGTCCTGCTGCATGGCGTCGAGCACGTCGCGGGTCTGGTAGGCAATCGACTCCAGCGCGGCACGAATGATGTGATCCACGCGTACGCCGCGGGTCAGGCCGAACAATGCGCCACGGGCGTACGGATCCCAGTAGGGAGCGCCAAGACCGGTGAAGGCCGGCACCAGGTACACGCCGTTGCTGTCCTTGACCTTGTTGGCGAAGTATTCGGTGTCGTGGGCGTCGTTGATGATTTTCAGCTCGTCACGCAGCCACTGTACGGTGGAGCCGCCGTTGAACACCGCACCTTCCAGCGCATAGGCCACTTCGCCACGTGGGCCGCAAGCGATGGTGGTGAGCATGCCGTGTTGGGATTTCACGGCTTTGTCGCCGGTGTTCATCAACAGGAAGCAGCCAGTGCCGTAGGTGTTTTTCGCCTGGCCTGGCTCGACGCACATCTGGCCGAACAGGGCGGCTTGCTGGTCGCCAGCGATGCCGCCGATGGCGATGCCGCTTTTGGTACGGCCATAAATTTCCGAGGACGATTTAACTTCCGGCAGCATTTCGCGCGGAATATCCAGCACCTCCAGCATCTTCGCGTCCCACTCCAGGGTGTGGATGTTGAAGAGCATGGTGCGCGAAGCGTTGGTGTAGTCGGTGACATGCACCTTGCCGCCGGTAAATTTCCAGATCAGCCAGCTGTCGACGGTGCCGAACAGCAGTTCACCGTTGCGTGCGCGTTCGCGGCTGCCTTCGACATTGTCGAGGATCCACTTGAGCTTGGTGCCGGAGAAATACGGGTCGGTGACCAGGCCGGTAGTGTCGCTGATGTATTGCTCGTGGCCATCGCGTTTGAGCTGCTGACAGATCTCGGTGCTGCGTCGGCACTGCCAGACGATGGCGTTGTAGATCGGCCGGCCGGTGTTCTTGTCCCAGACCACTGTGGTTTCGCGCTGGTTGGTGATGCCTATCGCGGCCACCTGGTCGTGGTGCAGGCCGGCTTGCGCCAGGGCCTCGACCATCACGGCGCTTTGGGTGGCGAAGATTTCCATCGGATCGTGTTCGACCCAGCCGGCTTGCGGGTAGTGCTGTGCGAACTCCCGTTGGGCGGTGCAGACCACGTTCGCGTCGCGGTCGAAAATGATCGCGCGGGAGCTGGTCGTACCCTGATCGAGGGCAATGATGTAGTTCTTATTCTGTGTGTCGGTCATGTCGATTGCCTTGGACGAAATAAGGGAGTGAGGTCTGGCGCGCGATCAAAGGGCAGGGGCACGCGCCAACGGTATCAAGAAGTTCTGGGTTTGCCGTCAATGGCAGCTGTTGCATCCTTTGTAGCAGGTACGGCGCTGGGCAGATGGCGGGCAATCAGCCCGCGATAGGCGGCAGCACCGAGGCAAGCACCAACAATCGGTGCAAAAACAGGAATCAGGAAATACGGAATATCGCGTCCGCCGGTGAAGGAAATTTCACCCCAGCCAGCGAAGAAAGTCATCAGTTTAGGGCCGAAGTCTCGCGCAGGGTTCATGGCAAAACCGGTCAGCGGCCCCATCGAACTGCCGATCACCGCAATCAGCAGGCCAATCAGCAGCGGTGCCAGCGGGCCTTTGGGCAGGCCATTGTTGTCATCGGTCAGGGACATGATCACGCCCATCAGGATGGCCGTAATGATCACCTCGACCAGAAATGCCTGGGCGGTGGTCAACACTTGATTCGGGAAGGTGGAGAACACGGAGGCCAACTCGAGGCTGGCTTGAGTGCCGCGAACCATGTGGTGAGTTTGTTCGAATTCGAAGAATAGATTGCTGTAGAGGGTGTAGACCAACAGCGCTCCGCAGAAGGCGCCCGCCACTTGGGCGAGTATGTAGAAAGGCAATTTACGCTTTTCGAAGTCCGCGAAAATGCTCAGGGCAATGCTGACGGCAGGGTTCAGATGAGCACCGGAAACACCGGCGGTGAGGTAGATCGCCATGCTGACGCCGACGCCCCAGATAATGCTGATTTCCCACAAACCAAAACTGGCACCCGCGACCTTGAGCGCGGCAACACATCCTGTACCAAAAAAGATCAGCAGCGCCGTACCCAGAAACTCGGCCATGCATTGGCTCGAGAGCGACGGTTGTTGTAAAGCAGTTGTCATTGAAACCTCATTTTTTTTGTTGTCTGGCGCTTTTTTCCATCATGGTCGAAGCGCGTTTTTCGCCGAGGCAGGATCCCCATCCTGGTCGCGGTTTACTGCTGGGTGCAGCGGTAGGACGTTTCGTACAGTTTCAGAAACGAAAAAATATAGACAAGAAACGCTGCTGTCAAAGGTCGAAAGTGAACCGTCGGTCACAAAAAAACTATTCGTTGCATGAATGAGTGAGTCATTGGGGGATGGGATGGCCAGGCAATGGCGTCATGGATGCGCCGCCGTAGAGCCTTTTATTGATCAATGCCCTAGAATCGGGCGCAGTATTTTTCTTCTGCCGCCCAGTCTGGAGCTGTCATGACCCCCGCATTGGATTTGTTGAAAAAGGTTCGGGCCGAACATCGCGTACACAGTTACGAACATGATCCCAAGGCTGCCTCCTACGGGCTGGAAGCGGCGGAAAAACTCGGGCTCGATCCGGCGCAGGTGTTCAAGACCTTGCTGGCGGCCAGCGAGAAGGGCGAGTTGCTGGTGGCTGTGGTGCCGGTTGTCGGCAGTCTGGACTTGAAGGGACTGGCCCACGCCGCGGGCGTTAAAAAGGTCGAAATGGCCGACCCGGCGGCAGCACAGCGCTCTACCGGCTATCTGTTGGGCGGGATCAGTCCGTTGGGGCAGAAGAAGCGTTTGCGTACCTTCATTGATAGTTCGGCCCAGCCCTTCGCCAGCATTTTTGTAAGTGCGGGCCGACGTGGATTGGAAGTCGAACTGGCACCGGCGGTGCTGGCCGAACACACCCAGGCGAAGTTTGCCGATATCGGCCGTGCGTGAGCCTCGAAGCGGGTGCAGTGCTGTATGGTGAAAATCAGCCTGCTCTGTCACTGGTGCCGGCCGGGCCAGCGCGGCATGCTCGGCGGTCTGACAAAGGGAGAAAGTTATGCAACTGGAGTTCCATCAGGTCGACGCGTTCAGCAGTCAGCCATTCAGCGGCAATCCGGCGATGGTCTATCGGCTAGATACCTGGCTCGCCGATGAGTTGATGCAAAAGATTGCCGCCGAACACAACCTCGCCGAAACGGCGTTTGTCGTGCGTGAAGGGCAGGGCTGGCACATCCGCTGGTTTACGCCGACCACCGAGGTGCCATTGTGCGGTCACGCGACGCTGGCTAGCGCCTATGTGCTGTTTGAGATCTATAAAGAGCCTGTCGAGCGACTGGACTTCACCTGCAAATCCGGCCCGTTGAGTGTGACGCGGGAGGGCGGAGGCCTGTGGCTGGACTTCCCGGCGATCACTGCGTTGCCGGTGAACGTGATCTCGGACATCGAGCGTGCACTGGGCGTGAAGGCTGTCGAGGTACTGGCCTCGAATGAGCTGTTCGTGGTGCTGGAGTCGGAGCAAGCCGTGCTCGACTGCAAGCCGGACATGGTGGCCCTGGCGAAACTGCCATGGTTGGGCGCCATCGTGACGGCACGGGGCGAGCAACACGATTTCGTTTCCCGTTACTTCGCCCCGGCAATCGGCATCAATGAGGACCCGGTGACCGGATCGACCCATTGCCTTCTGATTCCGTACTGGTCAAAGCGTTTGGGCAAGTCGAGCCTGACGGCTTTTCAGCGTTCGGCGCGGGGTGGGGAATTGTTCTGTCGCCTGGAAGGCGATCGGGTGAAGATCGGCGGCAATGCGACGCTCGTAGCAAGCGGAACGCTGATGTTGGGCTGATCCAAAACCACTGTAGGAGCGAGCCTGCTCGCGATAGCGGTATCACATTCAACAGAGGTGTTGACTGATCCATCGCAATCGCGAGCAAGCGCGCTCCCACAGGGATTGTGTTGTTCAGTTAGCGGTGTTGTAGCGGCGGACACCGGATTCAACCGTCGGAATCTGCGCCGCCGTGCTACCGGACGCCTGGAACAGCACCAGGTGTTCAGCCGCGACACGAATACCCACCTCCGCCCCAACCTGACGGTCGACATGGCTCGGGAAGATCGATTCCAGCTGTGCACCTGTCGGCAGTTGCAAGCGATACAGGGTCGATGCACCCAGGAACGTCTTGCCGGCAATTCGCGCCTTCAGTGCGCTGTCCGGCGCATAGACGATATCGTCCGGGCGCAGCAGTACATCCACGGCGCCGCCTACCGGCCAGGTGTAGGCCCGATTGCCGCGCAACTCACCCAGTTCGGTTTGCACCGATTCGGGGCTGCTCAACTGACCGCGAATGAAATAGCCCTGGCCGATGAAACTCGCCACGAAGGGTGTCAGCGGTTCGTGATACAGGTTGTAGGGCGTGTCCCACTGTTCCAGGCGACCTTCCTTGAACACCCCAACGTGGTCGCTGACCGCGAAGGCTTCTTCCTGGTCGTGAGTCACCAGAATCGCGCTGGTGCCACGGGCCTTGAGGATGTCGCGTACTTCATGGCTGAGCTTGCGGCGCAATTCGCCATCGAGGTTGGAGAACGGTTCGTCGAGCAACAGCAGTTGCGGCTCCGGCGCCAGGGCACGGGCCAGGGCGACACGTTGCTGCTGACCACCGGAAAGCTCGTGGGGGAAGCGTTTGCCGAGGTTCTTCAGGTTAACCAGTTCCAGTAGCTCTTCGGTCACGCGATCCTTTTGCGGATGCTTGCGAATGCCGAAGGCGATGTTGTCGGCCACGCTCAAATGCGGAAACAGCGCGTAGTCCTGGAACACCATGCCGATGCGACGCTTCTCCGGAGCAAGGGTGAAGCCGGCGCTGGAGATGGTCTCGCCAGCCAGCTGGATTTCGCCTTCGTGAACCGGTTCGAAACCGGCAATCGCCCGCAGGGTAGTGGTCTTGCCGCAGCCCGACGAGCCCAGCAGGCAACCGATGTCGCCTGCGTTCAGGTGCAGGTTGAGGTTCTGCACCACGCGCTGGTCTTGATAGCCGCAGGCGAGGTTGCGCAGGTTAAGCAGTAATGGCTGGCTCATGCGTGGTGATACGCCGGTTCGACGAGGAACTCGAGCAGGGCTTTTTGCGCATGAAGACGGTTTTCGGCTTGATCCCAGGCCACCGAGCGCTTGTCATCGAGCAGGTCGACGCTGATTTCCTCGCCACGGTGCGCCGGCAGGCAGTGCATGAACAGCACGTCGTCAACGGCCAGGTCGAGCAGGGCGCGGTTGACCTGATACGGTGCGAACAGCTGCAGACGCTTGGCGGTTTCTTCTTCCTGGCCCATGGAGGTCCAGACGTCGGTGCTCACCAGGTGTGCACCACGCACGGCTTCCTTCGGGTCGCGAACGATGGTGACCCGATCGCCGGCCTTGGCCAGGAACACCGGGTTGGGCTCGTAGCCTTCCGGGCAGGCAACGCGTAACTGGAAGTCGAACTGGATCGCCGCTTCTATATAGCTGTTGCACATGTTGTTGCCGTCGCCGATCCAGGCCACGGTCTTGCCCTGGATGGAGCCGCGGTGTTCGAGGAAGGTCTGCATGTCGGCCAGCAACTGGCACGGGTGCAGGTCATCGGACAGGCCGTTGATCACTGGCACGCGGGAGTTGGCGGCGAACTCGGTCAGGTTGCTGTGGGCAAAGGTACGGATCATCACCGCGTCGAGCATGCTCGACATGACGATGGCGCAGTCGCCGATCGGCTCGCCACGGCCCAGTTGGGTGTCACGGGGCGACAGGAAGATCGCCTGCCCGCCGAGCTGGATCATGCCGGCCTCGAAGGAGATCCGGGTACGGGTCGAGGATTTCTCGAAAATCATCCCCAAGACGCGGTTTTTCAGAGGCTCGAACAGTACGCCGCGGTTACGCAGGTCCTTGAGCTCAACGCCTCGACGGATCACGCTGACCAGCTCTTCGGGCGTGCAATCCATCAGGGAGAGAAAGTGCCTTGCGCTCATCATTGACTACCTTTTGCTACAAACCGCAGATACTCAAAGCCTTGTTTAACGGAACAACGGGCGAGACCTGCGGCGTAAGCCGCACGGGGCGACGAAATAGGGGAAGGCGCGATCTTATAATTAAATGTCGCGTCTTACCAATAGGGCTACAGTTTTTAGGGAGTTTCAGAGGTGCTACGGGTTCACCGAGGTAGCGCTTTTGAAGCCTGTTTCCTGATAGCAGCGGTTCATTTGTACACCGGCCCCTCGGGGCTTGGCAATCAGGCTGGGCGGCAATGGTGCGCTGACAGTCGGTTTCTGACCTGTCATTCGAGCTCTTTGGCGTGATGTCGCCAGCCTGAAATATTTGCTAATGCAAAGTGCTGGGTTATAAATAAATCTCGAGCGACGCAGGAAGCCTCCCGATGGAATCGAAAGAACAGCTGCTAATGGAACTACTGGGCCTCACGGCACGCTCGCTGACTCACCTCACCGCTTCAATGACGACGATGTCCTTCGAGTTGATGCGCAGCGAGGACGTGGTCACCCGGACCGCTGGCCGCCACATGATTGATCGCATGGCCACCATCAGCGCCGGGCTCGACGAACACTGGCGCCTCATCGGCGAGCTGACCGGCGTTCATGGCCCCCACGGGCCGATTGAAACCCTTCAGGAAATCCAGTTGCAGGCGCCGCCCAGGCTGCCTTCGAACTGAATTCGGGCGGCCATCGGCTGGCCTGATAACCGTCGATTCACAAGACGAACGTCGCTGGCGTGGCGGCGGCTCCGGCGCCATAGTTTTGTTTCCGCGGCCAACGTTGCCCGCCCAAAACAAGACAGAAACTGGCCATGACCAAGACTCTCCATCACCGTGCGTGCCATTTGTGCGAAGCCATCTGTGGCCTGACCATCGAAACCACCAGGGGCGAAGGCGGTAACGTCCAGATCACTTCGATCAAGGGCGACCCCCAGGATACGTTCAGCCGTGGGCACATCTGCCCCAAGGCCGTGGCCCTGCAAGACATTCAGAACGATCCGGATCGCCTGCATCAGCCGATGCAGCGGGTGGGCAATGAGTGGCATCCCATCGAGTGGCAAGCGGCATTCAATCTGGTCGCCGAACGCCTCGCCGCCATTCAGGAGCGTCACGGGCAAAACGCCGTGGCGGTCTATCAGGGCAATCCGAGCGTGCACAATTACGGGCTGATGACCCACAGCAATTACTTCCTCGGACTGCTGAAAACCCGCAATCGGTTTTCCGCAACGTCGGTCGATCAATTGCCCCATCACCTGACCAGTCATTTGATGTACGGCCACGGTTTGCTGCTGCCGATCCCGGACATCGATCACACTGATTTCATGCTGATCCTGGGGGGCAATCCACTGGCTTCGAACGGCAGCATCATGACCGTGCCGGATGTGGAAAAACGCTTGAAGGCGATACAGGCCCGGGGTGGCAAAGTGGTGGTGGTCGATCCGCGCCGTAGTGAGACAGCGGCGATTGCCGATCAGCATCTGTTCGTTCGCCCGGGCGGTGATGCCGCGCTGTTGTTCGGCCTGCTCAATACCTTGTTCGCTGAAGGTCTGACTCGCGACAGCCATCTGCCGGTGGATGGCCTGGAGGACGTACGGAAGGCCGTCGCGCCGTTCACCGCTGAGGCCATGAGTCCGTTGTGCGCCGTGCCGGCCGAACAGATCCGCCAATTGGCGCGGGACTTCGCCGCGGCGCCGAGTGCCGTCTGCTATGGCCGCATGGGCGTTTCGACCCAGGCCTTCGGTACGCTGTGTCACTGGGTGGTGCAGTTGATCAATCTGGTCACCGGCAATCTCGATCGCGTGGGTGGTGCCTTGTGCACCGAGCCAGCAGTGGACCTGGTGGCGTCGACCTCGGGCGGGCATTTCAATCTGTGGCAGAGCCGGGTTTCCGGGCGGCCGGAATACGCCGGAGAACTACCTGTTTCGGCGCTGGCCGAAGAGATGCTCACCGAAGGGGAAGGGCAAGTCCGCGCGTTGATCACCGTGGCGGGCAATCCGGTGCTGTCCACACCCAATGGCCGACAACTCGAACAGGCGCTGGACGGGCTGGAGTTCATGGTCAGCATCGATCTGTACATCAATGAAACCACGCGTTACGCCGACCTGATCCTGCCGTCCACGTCGGCGCTGGAAAACGACCATTACGACACCACCTTCAACCTGTTCGCGGTGCGCAATGTCAGTCGTTTCAACCGTGCCATCCTCGCCAAGCCCGAAGGTGCCTTGCACGACTGGGAGATCTTCGTCGGGCTGGCCAAGGCATTTGCCGCCATGACCGGCAAAGAGTTGAAACCCACTATCGCCCCCGCACAAATGATCGATCGCGGCCTGCGCATCGGGATGTACGGTGACAATTCAGAGCACAAGCTGTCGCTGGCGACGTTGTTCGATCATCCCCATGGCGTCGATCTGGGCGCGCTCAAGCCTAACCTGACGCCCCGCCTGAAGACTGCCAATCAACGCATCCAGGCAGCACCGATCGAGATTCTCGCTGACCTGGCGCGCTTCGCAGCCTTGCAGGCACCGGCCGCCGACGAGTTGTTGATGATTGGCCGCCGACATGTACGCAGCAACAACTCATGGATGCATAACTATCATCGGTTGGTGAAAGGCAAGCCGCGTCACCAGTTGCTGATGCATCCGGACGATCTGGCGAGTCGCGGGCTCAGTGACGGGCAGCGTGTTCGGGTCAGCTCGCGGGTGGGTGTGATCGAAGTCGAAGTGCTTGGCAGTCTGGACATGATGAAAGGCGTGGTCAGCCTGCCTCACGGCTGGGGCCATGCGCGGCCTGGCGTGCAAATGTCGATTGCCAGCAGCCAGCCAGGCTCCAGCGCCAACGACCTGACCGACGAACGCCAGATTGACGAACTGTCGGGAAATGCCGCGCTCAATGGCGTGCCGGTGACCGTGGCGGCGGCTTGAATCAGTCTGACGGAGAGACCGAGCAGGGCGCTCGGCTTTCCGTTACAATGCGCCACCGTGCCGACCCATGAGTCGGAAAGTTCAGCCGAGGTGCTCCATGGATATCATCGAAACGATTAAAGAGCAGATTGCCAACAACACCATTCTGCTTTACATGAAAGGTTCGCCGAATGCCCCGCAGTGCGGCTTCTCCGCGAAAGCCGCGCAGGCCGTGATGGCGTGTGGCGAAAAGTTTGCGTACGTGGACATCCTGCAGAACCCGGAAATCCGCGCCAACCTGCCAAAATACGCCAACTGGCCAACCTTCCCGCAGCTGTGGGTCGGCGGTGAGCTGGTCGGCGGTAGCGACATCATGACTGAAATGGCTGCTGACGGTTCGCTGCAGAGCCTGATCAAGGACGCCGCCGCCAAGGCCGCTGCTCCAAAGACCGAAGCCTGATTCGCTTCTGCCCGGGTTTCGGCCAAACCTGAAACCCGGGTAACAAAAAGCCCCGCCACTCGAAAGAGGGCGGGGCTTTTTATTGGTGCGCCAGGCATGGCGCGTTGCGCGTAAGCGCAACCAGCTTGGCTGTGGTGGCCACGCTGGTGACTTGGAGGTGAAAGTCCTCTACACACCCGGCAAGGGGAAGTGTTAGCCAGAGGCAAGGGTGTCGCGGGTGACTGCGAATCTGAAGGAAGCCCGAGGCAAAATGCTGGCCTGACGAACAGGAAGCGGATAGAGGCGGCGCAGCGGGGTAAGAAGGCCAATATCTTCAAAGCCCGATACTTGCACGGAACGCTGCGACGTAGATCCGACAGGCATAAGCAGGAAGGTCGCGCGAATTACCCTGGGAGATCTGTTTAGCCTGCCATGTGCTACCGGCGTCGCGAGATGACGGGATGGGCGACAGAAGTCAGCAGAGGCCGTAGTAGTTGCTCGAAACCGGAGTAATGAAGGGCTGAACCTGCCATGAGTGGATAGTCGGGTGTGATCTCTGTTGGAGCGTAAAGCAGAAACTCCGCGTAGCGGAGGTCAAGACCATTAGGAGGTAGGAGCCGGAAGCTCCGAGGGCCGGTCTGGGCGCTTAGATACCGCAGGCGACACATCAACGGAACCAAGCTCGCTGACGTTGTTTGTCAGTAGGCAGGAACCGCCGTATACGGAACCGTACGTACGGTGGTGTGAGAGGACGGCGGGGGCAACCCCGCCTCCTACTCGATCATCGAAATTAATGGCGTAGAACTTACTCGTCTTCGCCCATCTGCGATTGCAGGTAGTTCTCAAGGCCCACTTTATCGATCAGGCCCAACTGGGTTTCCAGCCAGTCGATATGTTCTTCTTCGGACTCGAGGATATCTTCAAGCAGCTCACGGCTGCCGAAGTCGCCAACTGTTTCGCAATGCGCGATGGCAACTTTCAGGTCTGCATGGCCGGTTTTCTCGATACGCAGGTCGCACTCCAGCATTTCCTTGGTGTGCTCGCCGATGTGCAGCTTGCCCAGGTCCTGGACGTTCGGCAGGCCTTCAAGGAACAGGATGCGCTTGATCAGCTTGTCCGCGTGCTTCATCTCGTCGATGGATTCGTGGTACTCGTGCTTGCCGAGCTTGTTCAGGCCCCAATCTTCATACATGCGTGCATGCAGGAAATATTGATTGATCGCGACCAGCTCATTGGCAAGGATCTTGTTGAGATGCTGGATGACTGTAACGTCGCCTTTCATGATGGGGTCCTGCCCTGTATTAGCTGTCAATAGAGCAGAGTTTGAGCCGCGTATTTAAGAGTGTCAAACCTAAGTTATTGAAACTTAAATGAAAATTAATCGGAATAAGAATGTTTGTGTTCCGCGTCTAGAGCATAACTAGTTGATTTTGAGGCATAAAAAAACCGGACATATGTCCGGTTCTTTGAAATTCGATATTTAAGCTGCTGTAAATTCTGTTGGAAAAGGAATTGCAGCCTGGGCCGTTTGCAGTTTGGTCAGAGTCTCGCGGACCACTTCCTTGGCAAGGCAGGCACATTTGCCGCACTGACTGGCAACGCCGGTAGCCACACGGACTTCCTTGTAGCTGCAGCATCCTTCATAGATCGCATCGCGGATTTGACCGTCGGTGACGCCAGTGCAGAGGCAAACATACATAAGGAAGGTCCGTCGCTGATTGTGACTCAATTGCGATGGATCTTAATGTTAACGAGAATGATTGTCAAAGTGGTTTCAGGGCACTTTCTGCCATAAGCGGGTATGGCTGACGAACGGTCGGTCTGGCAAATCGGTGATACAAAACCGTCGGGGATTTCATCGCACGGGGAAAAAACAGCTAAGCCAGCTCAAACACGCGGTGTATGATGGCCGGTCTTTTGCGACCGGGG
The DNA here is from genome assembly GCF_019956275.1 of Pseudomonas sp. GL-RE-26. Taxonomy (NCBI): domain Bacteria; kingdom Pseudomonadati; phylum Pseudomonadota; class Gammaproteobacteria; order Pseudomonadales; family Pseudomonadaceae; genus Pseudomonas; species Pseudomonas sp. GL-RE-26. The sequence goes on along the minus strand of NZ_JAHBDI010000008.1, from coordinate 92,504 downwards.
ATCGTGTCACAGGGCTGTCGCCTCAGGGTGGCAGGCTGATGCGAACCCCGTTTCTCACGCTATTACACCAGGAGATATCCAATGAGCGTACTCGTAGGCAAGCAAGCCCCTGACTTCACCGTACCGGCCGTACTCGGCAATGGCGAGATCGTTGACAGCTTCACCCTGTCCTCGGCGATCAAAGGCAAATATGGCCTGGTGTTCTTCTACCCACTGGACTTCACCTTCGTTTGCCCGTCCGAGTTGATCGCTCTGGACAACCGCATGTCCGAGTTCAAGGCACGCAACGTTGAAGTGATCGCTGTTTCGATCGACTCGCACTTCACCCACAACGCATGGCGCAACACTCCAGTGAACAATGGCGGTATCGGCCAGGTTCGCTACACCATGGCTGCCGACATCAAGCAGGACATCATGAAGGCCTACGACGTTCAGTCCGCTGACGGCGTGGCTTTCCGTGGCGCGTTCCTGATCGACGACAAAGGCGTTGTCCGCTCGCAGATCATCAACGACCTGCCGCTGGGCCGTAACATGGAAGAGCTGATCCGTCTGGTCGACGCTCTGCAATTCCACGAAGCGCACGGCGAAGTCTGCCCTGCCAACTGGAAAAAAGGCGACAAAGGCATGAACGCTTCGCCAGAAGGCGTTGCGGCTTACCTGACCGAGCACGCAGCCGCTCTGTAAGGCGCACGCTCCAGCTATAAAAAGCAGGTACAAAAAAACCGGCCATCAAGGCCGGTTTTTTTATGGGCGGGATAACACCGAGGCCGACTCAGTCGTCGAAATCTTCCCAGCCACCCATCTGCTTCCAGCGATTGACGATGCCGCAGAACAGCTCTGCCGTCTTCTCGGTGTCGTAGCGAGCCGAGTGAGCCTCGCGACCGTCGAAGTCAATGTCCGCTGCCTGGCAAGCCTTGGCCAGTACGGTTTGACCGTAAGCGAGGCCGGCGAGCGTTGCGGTATCGAAACTGGAGAACGGATGGAACGGATTGCGCTTCATGTCCAGCCGCGCAACAGCAGCATTGAGGAAGCCCAGGTCGAAGCTGCTGTTATGCCCGACCAGGATCGCCCGTTTGCAGCCATTGGCCTTGAGGGCCTTGCGCACGCCGCGGAAGATATCGTTCAGGGCAGACTCTTCACTCACGGCCATGCGCAGCGGGTGATCGAGCTTGATCCCGGTGAACTCCAGGGCCGCCGCTTCGATGTTCGCGCCTTCGAACGGCTCGACACGGAAGAAGTAGGTGTGATCGGGGTAAACAAAACCCTTTTCATCCATGGCGATGGTGGTCGCGGCGATCTCCAGCAGGGCATCGGTGGCCGAATTGAAGCCACCGGTTTCTACGTCGACGACAACCGGCAGGTAACCACGGAACCTGGCCGCCATTGGATGACGAGGGCCGCCTCCGCCGCCATTGCCTTCCAGTTCGTCGTCGAAATGGTCTTCACTCACGCGTGTTCCTCCAGCAGGCGCCAGCGCAGTTTTTCACCGGCGCGCAGCGGGATAACGGTCAGCTCGCCAAATGGCAGGCTGGTCGGGGCGGTCCACTCTTCGCGGACCAGGGTGATGCGATCGGTGTTGGCCGGCAGACCATAGAACCGAGGGCCGTTGAGGCTGGCGAAGGCCTCGAGCTTGTCCAGCGCATTGCGCTGTTCGAAGGCTTCGGCATACATCTCGATGGCCGCATAGGCGGTGTAGCAACCGGCGCAACCGCACGCCGCTTCCTTGGCGAGCTGGGCGTGGGGGGCCGAGTCGGTGCCGAGGAAGAACTTCTCGCTGCCACTGGTGGCGGCGTCGAGCAGGGCTTCCTGGTGGGTATTGCGCTTGAGGATCGGCAGGCAATAGAAGTGCGGCCGGATCCCGCCCACCAGCATGTGGTTGCGGTTGTACAACAGGTGGTGCGCGGTGATGGTCGCGCCCACGTTGGCCGAAGCCGAGTTGACGAACTGCACGGCGTCCGCGGTGGTGATGTGCTCGAAGACCACTTTGAGGGTCGGGAAGCGCTCGACCACACGGCGCATGTGTTCATCGATGAAGATTTTTTCGCGGTCGAACACGTCGACATCCCCACGGGTGACTTCACCGTGAACCAGCAACGGCATCCCGACTTCGGCCATGGCCTCAAGTGCAGGGAAAATCTTGTCGATGCTGGTAACACCAGAGTCCGAGTTGGTAGTCGCGCCGGCCGGGTACAGCTTGGCGGCGTGAATGAATCCGCTGGCCTTGGCCTCGCGAATTTCTTCAGGTTGGGTGCGGTCGGTCAGGTACAGGACCATCAGTGGCTCGAACAGGCTGCCGGCCGGTCGGGCAGCGAGAATCCGCTGGCGATAGCCGTCGGCTTCGGCCGCGTTGCGCACCGGTGGAACCAGGTTGGGCATGATGATGGCGCGGCCAAAGGTGCGCGCGACATCCGCGACGGTATTGGTCAACACGGCACCATCGCGAAGATGAATATGCCAGTCGTCGGGACGCAGCAGGGTCAGGCGGTCGGACATGAGGGGATTCCAGGCGGGTCAAACTCAAGGGAATGCTACCGGAAAAGACTCTTGCAGGCACTCGCTATCAAGTTTTGCAGGAAGCTTCCGATATCCAACAGGTATGCCGTAAACATGTGTGTGTCGGTCTTTTTGTTGTAGAAACCAGTGGAGCCTCCCGTGCGCCAGCGTTATTTAGCCTTGCTCAGTGTGTTTGCCAGCCTTCCGGCGATGGCGCTCACTTTCCAGACACCTCTGGAGAACATTGAGTGGACGGTCGAAGGCGACAAGTTCGAATGCCGCCTGACTCAGCCGATCACCGATTTCGGTTCGGGCGAGTTCGTGCGTCGTGCCGGCGAGCAGGCGACGTTTCGTCTGAAAGCCTACAACCCGATGATCGGCGGTGGCTCGGCGACGCTGCTGGCCGCTGCCGCGCCGTGGCAACCGGGACGTGACGACATCAATCTGGGCACGGTGAGAATCGGCAGTGGCAACGTATTGTTCAACAGCTCACAGGTTCAGGCCGGGCGTCTGATCAGTGGCCTGATGGACGGTCGCAGCCCGGTGGTTCGACATTCCTCGGGGGATGGGCGGGTGTCGGAAGTACGCTTGTTGCCGGTCAGGTTCACCAAAGCGTTTGCCGACTACCAAGGTTGCGTGGCGAAGCTGTTGCCACAGAATTTCGAACAGGTGAAGCAATCCGAAATCGGCTTCCCCGGCGGTGGAATCGAACTCGACAGCGCCGCAAAAGCCAAGCTGCAGGTGATGCTGGAGTACATGAAGGCCGATCCGACGGTCAATCACATCGAGCTCGACGGTCACTCCGACAACAGCGGCAACCGCCTGACCAACCGCGACCTGTCGCGGCGCCGAGCCCTGGCAGTGATGGAGTTCTTCAAGGCCAACGGCATCCAGGAGTCGCAAATCACCCTGCGTTTCCATGGCGAGCGTTATCCGGTGGCGCCTAACACCAACAACACCAACCGCGCGAAGAACCGTCGAGTAGCGGTACGCCTGGAGCGCGGAGCGCCCGCGGAACAAGTCGCCCCGCAAGCAACGAAAGCGGCCGTTTCGGCAACTTCCTGACTCTTTGGTCATCGTCGCCCTCTCGACATAATCTGTCGCTTCGTCGTCATAAGCTGTCGCGCCACTGTAAATTATTCTGCATGAGCGGTAGACTTCCCGGCTTTCCGTAGAATCCCGTGGAGTGATGGCATGGCGGACGTAAACAAGGTCGTTCTGGCGTATTCCGGCGGCCTGGACACTTCGGTGATCCTCAAGTGGCTGCAGGATACTTATAACTGTGAAGTGGTGACCTTCACCGCTGACCTGGGTCAGGGCGAAGAGGTCGAACCTGCACGCGCCAAGGCTCAGGCCATGGGCGTCAAAGAGATCTACATCGACGACTTGCGCGAAGAGTTCGTGCGCGATTTCGTTTTCCCGATGTTCCGCGCCAACACCGTTTACGAAGGCGAGTACCTGCTGGGTACTTCCATCGCTCGTCCGCTGATCGCCAAGCGCCTGATCGAAATCGCCAACGAAACCGGCGCTGACGCCATTTCCCATGGCGCCACCGGCAAAGGCAACGACCAGGTTCGTTTCGAACTGGGCGCGTACGCCTTGAAGCCTGGTGTGAAAGTGATTGCCCCTTGGCGTGAATGGGACCTGCTGTCCCGTGAAAAGCTGATGGATTACGCCGATAAGCACGCGATCCCGATCGAGCGCCACGGCAAGAAGAAGTCCCCGTACTCCATGGATGCCAACCTGCTGCACATCTCCTATGAAGGCGGCGTGCTGGAAGACACCTGGACCGAGCACGAAGAAGACATGTGGCGCTGGACCGTTTCCCCGGAAAACGCTCCAGACAAGGCGCAGTACCTGGAACTGACCTACCGCAACGGCGACATCGTCGCGCTGGACGGCGTCGAAATGACTCCGGCCACCGTGCTGGCGACCCTGAACCGTATCGGTGGCGAACACGGTATCGGCCGTCTCGACATCGTCGAGAACCGCTACGTGGGCATGAAGTCCCGTGGCTGCTACGAAACTCCTGGCGGCACCATCATGCTGCGTGCCCACCGTGCGATCGAATCGATCACCCTGGACCGCGAAGTGGCTCACCTCAAGGACGAGTTGATGCCCAAGTACGCCAGCCTGATCTACACCGGCTACTGGTGGAGCCCTGAGCGTCTGATGCTGCAACAGATGATCGATGCGTCCCAGGTCAACGTGAACGGCGTTGTGCGCCTGAAGCTGTACAAGGGCAATGTGATCGTCACTGGCCGCAAGTCCGACGACTCGCTGTTCGACGCCAACATCGCTACCTTCGAAGAAGATGGCGGCGCGTACAACCAGGCGGATGCTGCGGGCTTCATCAAGCTCAACGCCCTGCGCATGCGCATTGCGGCGAACAAAGGCCGGAAGCTGTTCTGAGACCTTTGAAGTCGTGATGGATGCCTGACCTCGTCCTCGACGAGGTCAGGTACCTGAAAACGGGGCGTGACGCCAGTTACTGCGTTGTCGGGTGTTTTCGTTTCCGCTGATGATTTCCTGTTTTTCTCCTGCTCAATGGCCTGACCTGTACTACAGGTTGTTGCTCGCCGGTTGCCCGGCCTGATCAATGACAGACAACCGGTGCGAGTCGAGATTGTAGGCTACATAAACGGCAGCACTGCGCTTGTTGGCCTGCTTTGAATGTTCAAGCGCACTGGCTTTCAGTAATTTCTCCGAAACGGCACAAGTGACAAACAGAATCACGTATGCCGCCTTTTCCCGTGGCCTCTGGATTTTCTCCAGCAGCGCTCCAAACTCGACCTCTTTGCTCATCCAGCGTACATCAACGATGTACACGTCTTTTACCGGCTCCGGCAGCTGAAGGTAATGCTGAACAGAGACAGTGGTTTGCAGACCAATCCCGGTTGGTGGGTCCTGTGCGCCACAGGGCGTGCGAGCTGACTGCCAGTCATTCGTTGACGTTTTCAGAGCGGGGTTTTCAGACGACTTCCCGGACGCTTTTTTTTCCGACCGCCCAACATCATCCATGACCTTCATGAAGTGCTTTCCCTTTTCAAAATCGGAAGGCGCATAAAGTGATTTATAGTTGAAGTTGAGTGTTGCGAAAAAAAGTAAAAGTAAATAGAACGGAAAACTGATCAGGAACCAGACGTAGAGCTCTCTTTCCTCCTGATCAAGGAAGGGGAGAGATACGGCTGCCGAAGTTTCAGAGAGTGCTGCGAATATTGCGATAATTGTCATTGGGTTGGTGATTCGTTTTTTTATCATATTCTGTACTCATGCGGGTTGTCTGTTCTCGAGTGGTTTATGAGGTTGGGCCGATGTGCTGGTTATTGTAGTGATTTTTATTGTTTGTTGGTTTTTGACAGGTTTTAATTTGTTTGTTGTATTGCTCTTGGGGTTCTTGAGTGTGGGGTGTGTTTTAATGATTGCTCAAAAAATATTATTTGCTGTAAGAGTAATTGGATGCTTGATGTGTGATATTTCTGGTGTGAGGGTTGAATGCGTAAATATCAGTTACGTTTTAACTGAGAGATAGAGGCTAATGCTTGTCAGAGTGCGACAGATCAAGCTGGCTCTCGGAAAATTTTGGTCGTAAATCGACAGGGGTGCCGGCTGGAAAGTGCGACAGACTGACGCTGATACAGTTTTCAATTCATTCTGTTCGAGGGATTTTTGTAGGAGGAATCCGTGTTGTTTGTAGGGTATGTCTCTTGGTGTGGGTGGCTGGGAGGGGCGACATGCCATGGGTGAAACGACTAGGCTATTGTGCGGGCTCTAAAAATTCGAACAGCGAAAATTGGACTTGCCCATGAATAAAGTGCTGATCGTGGATGATCACCCCGTCATTCGTCTTGCGGTACGTATGCTAATGGAGCGTCATGGCTACGAAGTTATTGCAGAAACCGATAACGGTGTGGACGCACTGCAACTAGCCCGTGAACTTATGCCGGACATTGTCATTCTGGATATCGGAATTCCGAAGCTGGACGGGTTGGAAGTTATCGCGCGTTTGTCTTCGACCTCAATGCCGATGAAAGTGCTGATTTTGACTTCCCAGGCGCCGGGGCATTTTTCGATGCGTTGCATGCAATCCGGTGCAGCCGGCTATGTCTGCAAACAACAAGACCTCACGGAGTTGCTCAGTGCAATAAAGGCCGTGTTGTCAGGCTACAGTTACTTTCCTAATCAAGCCTTGCATACCGTGCGTTGCAGTTTGGGGAATGCCAGTGAGGCCGATATGGTTGATCGGTTGTCGGGGCGGGAAATGATGGTCCTGCAACAGTTGGCCCGAGGAAAGACCAATAAAGAAATTGCCGATGGGATGTTTCTCAGCAATAAAACAGTCAGTACTTACAAGACTCGCCTGTTGCTCAAGCTGAATGCGCGGTCTCTGGTCGATCTGATCGAACTGGCACAACGCAATGGTCTGGTGTGATGACGTAACTGCACGACAAGGGGCGCCTACCAGGGTATGGCACTTAGAAAAAAGCCTCCGTTTCGGGAGGCTTTCAGGTGTCATAAGTCAAAATCGTAATCGGCCAATTGCTTTTGCAGTCGGCGCTCCTCCAGCAGGTTGTCGATGGTGCGGCGTTTGCTCAGATTAGTTTTCGCTACTTCAACCACCGGCTCAGCGTCATCGGTTTCGGCGGTGGTGAAATCGTCTTCTACGTCCAATTGCTCTTTGCCAGTACTCATTTAGTTGCTCCAGGCTAAGAAGGCCTTTGGCGCTCCTTATATCGACAATCTCCCGGCGGGTAAAAAAGATTTTTTCAATCGACAAATCAATAAACCTAATAGCGCCTCAATCGTCGGAGGTTTTGTGCTTGTATTCGCACAAGTCCTCGATCCGGCAGCTACCGCATCGGGGCTTGCGGGCCAGGCAAACATAGCGGCCGTGAAGGATCAGCCAGTGATGGGAGTCGAGCAGGTACTCCTTGGGCACGAATTTCATCAGTTTTTTCTCGACTTCCACCACATTCTTGCCGGGAGCAATGCCAGTCCGGTTGCTGACCCTGAAAATATGCGTGTCGACGGCCATAGTCAGCTGACGGAATGCCGTATTGAGTACCACATTGGCGGTCTTGCGGCCGACGCCGGGCAGTGCTTCCAGCTCTTCGCGGGTTTGTGGCACCTCACCGGCGTGACGCTCGACCAGCAAGCGGCAGGTTTCGATCACGTTTTTCGCTTTGCTGTTGTACAGGCCGATGGTCTTGATGTACTCCGACAGTCCCTCGACTCCCAGGGCATGGATCGCTGCCGGGGTATTGGCGACCGGGAACAGCTTGGCAGTGGCCTTGTTGACGCCGACATCGGTCGACTGCGCCGAGAGAATCACGGCAATTAGCAATTCGAAGGGCGAGGAGTAGGCTAGCTCGGTCTTTGGTTCCGGGTTGTCCTCGTGCAGTCTGCGGAAGATTTCCAGGCGTTTTGTGGCATTCATGGGCAGTGCGTTTCCTTGAAGGCAATCAATGTATGGGCGTGGGGCGCCAGGCCTGCCAGGCGGCGATCAGCAGCCCGAGCAGGATGAACCCGCCAGGGACCAATGTGGCCAGGCGCAGGCCGCCATCAGCCACCAGTACCCAGCCTTGCCAGTCAGTTTGTGTTGCACCGAACAGCCACGATAGATGGTTTCCAAGTGTTCCGTTGCCGATGAGCTCGCGCAGCAGGCCCAGCGCGATCATCAGCGTGGCAAACAGGCTATTGAGTCGCAGGCGTTGGCGCCAACCGTTCTGAAAGAACCCGCTGTGTTCCAGTACGACGCATTGCAAGGCGATCAAGGCGCCATAAAACCCCAGATGCTGCTGCCATTGCAGCGACCAGGCCTGTGCCATGAGTTGCGCGCAACTGGTGAGCGTGGCCGCCAACAGGACGCTGGCTAGCAAGCGGGTCGTCGGGACCAGTCGGGATCGCAGGGCGCCCATGGCCAGGCTGAACAACTGGGTCACCACCATGAACATCAGGCACAGGCCTAGTGCGGCCATCAGCGAGTGGGTGGCGCCGATCAGCGGCGTCAGCATCAAGGCGTTGCGCAGAGTCGATGAGTTATCCATGGGCAGGGATTCCGAGCAGTTGTTGCCGGTGTTCATCGAAGTAGCGCAAGGCATCGTGGACGGCATTGATTACCGCTCTAGAGGTGATGGTTGCGCCTGCGATCTGATCGAACTGTCCCTGATCCTTTTTAAGCGCCCAGCCGCTGTCACCGGGTTCAGTTCGAGACTTGCCGGAAAAAACCTGGAGCCAGGCATTGGGCCAGTCGGCGATCCGTGCCCCCAGTCCCGGTGTTTCCGACTGTTTGAGGGTTTTGACGCCCAGTAACCTGCCATTGGCGTCGACAGCGATCAACAGGTCGATGGCACCGGCGTAGCCAAGGGTTTGGCTGCGCAGCAACACCGCGACGGGTTGATCGGCCCGGGTCGCCAGATAACCACCCAGCAAGGTGCTGTTGGTCAGCGTGGTTGCTTCAATCTTTATGGGCTGTTCGAGTGGCTGATTGTCGTAGCTGTCCGGCGCGATCAGGTCCAGCAGATTACGGCTGTCGATCAGGCGCTGTTCGGCTGCAATGCGTGGCGCGCTGCCGAGTTGCACGAAGTAGGTCACGCCAAGGCCCAATGTGGCCAAAAGCACCACAAGCGCGATGCTTGATATCCGGTTCATGGCGCCTCCGGCTGTTGCCTGGCCGCTACGAACCGCTCCAGCGCCGGCACGCACAGGTTCATCAACAGCACGGCGAAGGCGATGCCGTCCGGGTAGCCGCCCCAAGTACGAATCAGATAGGTCAGGAGCCCGACGCCGACACCGAACAGCAATTTCGCGCCAGGGCTTCTGGCGCCGGACACCGGTTCTGTAATGATAAAGAACGCCCCCAGCATGGTCGCGCCGCTAAGCAGATGAAACAGCGGCGAGCCATGGGAGTCGGAGCCCGAACCGTTCCAGCACAGCAGGCTGACGATGAACAGGCTGGCCAGCATGCCGACCGGTGCATGCCAACTGATCACCTTTCGTTGCAGGAGAAACACACCGCCCGCCACAAAGGCCAGGTTCAGCCATTCCACCCCCCGGCCGCCAAAGTGTCCGAATGCCGGGTTGCCGGCAAACAGTTCATCCATGGTCAGGCTTTTGTTGATTCGCAGACTGTCCAGTGCCGTGGCCTGCACCCACGCATCCGGCGCGTGGCCGACGCCGAACACGTGCTGCAGGCCGCTCAGCAGATCCATGCCATGGGGCGATGGCCAAAGGGTCATTGGTTGGGGAAAGGTCACCAGCACCAGGGCAAAACCGAGCATCGCCGGGTTGAAGGGATTTGAACCGACGCCGCCATACAAGTGCTTGCCGAACACCATCGCAAAAGCGGCAGCACTGAGGGTCAGCCACCATGGGCAGTAAGGCGGCAGCGCCAGAGCCAGCAATGTGGCACTGACCAGCGCGCTACCGTCACTCAAGGTTGGCCCCGGCGGTCGCTTGCGCAAATGCACGACGGCGCCCTCGACGGCCAACGCGGCAGCGGCCGCCAGAACCAGATTGATCAATACGCCCCAGCCATACAGCCAGAACGCCGCCAGCATTCCCGGCAGCGTGGCCAGCAGCACCAGTTTCATCGCCTGTTGCAGGCGATCATCAACTGAGTCAAGGGCTGGCATGGGCGTCCACCAGGCGTTCGGCTTCACCGAGTGCGCGCTCCAGGGCTTCGATTTGTTCCGCCGGTGCTTCGTTGGCCTGAGCCTTCTTGAGTTCGGCGCGGCGCATGGCCAACTGGATCTTGGCTCGTTTCAGATCGGCATCATTTGACGACACAACTACGACCGTCGGCGCCGGGGCAGTTGGGGCGACGCTTTCCAGTTGCGCCAGGTTTTGTTCGGCGGCTTCGAACTGTTGTTGCAGGACGATCAACTGCGATTGCTGTTCGAAGGTCGGCGGATGCCCAAAGGCCTTCAGCGATTTGTGCAACTGCGCCCGACTCATCGCCACATCGATCTTGGCCTTTTTCAGCACGGCATCGGCATTGGCGGTTTTCTGTGCGCGAACGCGTTCGAGGGCCGCCTGCACCGGGTCGGCTGTCACCTCGGCAGGTTGCGCAGCTCGCTGCCTTGCCTGACGCTCGGCAACTTTCTGTTGCTCTTCACGCTGCAAGCGGGCATTGCGTTGTTCGAAGCGGCGCCGTGCGTGATCGCGCTTGAGTGTGCGGGCCTGCCGCGCCTGCGGTGTGAGGGCCAGCCCCCCGACAACGGGCAGTACCATGTTCGGCAACAGTGGGCGCATTTCGATGCAGTCCACCGGGCACGGTGCCACGCAGAGGTCGCAACCGGTGCACTCATCGATGATCACCGTGTGCATCAGTTTGGCCGCGCCGACGATGGCATCGACCGGACAGGCCTGAATGCACTTGGTGCAACCAATGCACTCGGCCTCGCGGATATAGGCGATCTGCGCAGGTGCCGAGCCGCGAGTGATGTCCAGTTCCAGCACCGGCACCTTCAGCAGTTCGGCCAGGGCATTAATGGTTTCGTTGCCGCCTGGCGGACACTTGTTGATCGGCTCGCCATTGGCGATGCCTTCGGCGTACGGCTTGCACCCGGGGTGGCCGCACTTGCCGCATTGGGTTTGCGGCAAGAGTGCGTCGATGAGTTGAATCAGACTCATGTTTTGATCAGTCCGCTGAATCCGAGAAAGGCCACTGCGATCAGGCCGGCACCAATCAGGTCGATCGGCAAGCCGCGAAAGGGCAGGGGAACATCGTTGTCAGTCGTGCGTTCACGCAAATCAGTGAACAGGCTCAACACCAGCCAGAAGCCCAGTCCTGCACCGAGGCTCAAGGCTGTGGCGTGAAAGAAGCCCTTGTCTTCCTGAGCATTGAGCAAGGCCACGCCGAGCACGCCGGCATTGCCCAGCAGCAACGGCCAGAGGCCTTCGAACGGCAGTGTCGCAAACACCCGTGTCAGCAACTTCAGCAGCGGGCTGATCAGCAGCACGCTCAATGGCAGAAACACAAACAGACGCAGCGTCGTCAATTGCAGCGGCACCAGCAGCCATTGATAGAGCGCGTAGCCGAGCATGCCCACGACCAGCATCAGGCAGGTCGTCGCAATACCCAAGGCATGGACCTGACGGCGCTGGCCGGCCAACAACGGATCGACGGCCAACGGCAAGTGCAACACGATGTTGTTGATCAGGGCGGCGCTGATTAGCGTAAGCAGGATTTCGGTCATTGTTCGTGCCGGCAGGAACAGGGTTTTTTTAGCGCAATTGTCTAAAAAGAGTAGGCATTATCCGGCAAGGCGGGAGGGTGGGCCAGACATGAAAATCCCACAGCCGCGCCAGGCCCGACTGTGGGATCGATTTGCCGCAGACCTTACTTAATGCGCTGGCCCGGCTTGGCGCCGCTGTCAGGGCTGAGCAGGTAGATCTCTTCACCGCCAGGGCCGGCCGCCATCACCATGCCTTCGGAGATGCCGAACTTCATTTTCCGTGGCTTGAGGTTGGCGATCATCATGGTCAGGCGACCATCGAGCTTCGACGGGTCCGGATAAGCGCTCTTGATCCCGGAGAACACATTGCGTTGCTCGTCACCGATGTCCAGGGTCAGGCGCAGCAGCTTGTCAGCACCTTCCACATGCTCAGCCTTGACGATCAGCGCGACACGCAAATCGACTGCCGCAAAGGTGTCGAACTCGATTTCCGGCGACAGCGGATCCTTGGCCAGTTCGCCATTGCCGGCAGGCGCGGCTGCGCCGGTGTCGGTCTGGCTGGCGGTCAGGTCTTCTTTCGAGGCGTCGGTCATGGCTTGCACCTTGACCGGGTCGATACGGGTCATCAACGGCTTGAACTCGTTCAGCTGGTGATTGCTGAGCAAGGTCGTGTGGTCGTTCCAGGTCAGCGGCGCGACGTTGAGGAACGCCTCGGCGTCGGCGGCCAGCAGTGGCAGCACCGGTTTGAGGAAGATCACCAGTTGGCGGAACAGGTTGATGCCTGTGGCGCAGATGGCCTGGACTTCATCCTGCTTGCCTTCCTGTTTGTTCAGCGACCACGGCGCCTTGTCGGCGATCCAGGCGTTGGCGCGGTCGGCCAGGCCCATGATCTCGCGCATGGCGCGGGCGAAGTCACGGGCTTCATAGGCGTCGGCGATGCTTGGCGCGGCGGCCAGGAAGGCTTCGGTCAATTCAGGCGCGGCGTTGGTGTCGACCATCACGCCGGCATTGCCTTTGTTGATGAAACCGGCGCAACGGCTGGCGATGTTGACGACCTTGCCCACCAGGTCGGAGTTGACCTTCTGCACGAAGTCTTCGAGGTTCAGGTCGAGGTCGTCGACGCCACGGCCCAGCTTGGCCGCGTAGTAATAGCGCAGGTATTCCGGCGACAAGTGGTCCAGGTAGGTCCGGGCCTTGATGAAGGTGCCGCGGGACTTGGACATCTTCTGGCCGTTGACGGTCAGGTAGCCGTGCACGTTGATCCCGGTCGGCTTGCGGTAGCCCGCGCCTTCGAGCATGGCTGGCCAGAACAGGGCGTGGAAGTTGACGATGTCCTTGCCGATGAAGTGGTACAGCTCGGCAGTGGAGTCCTTGCCCCAGAACGCGTCGAAGTCCAGCTCCGGTGTGCGGTTGCACAGGTTCTTGAAGCTGGCCATGTAGCCGATCGGCGCATCCAGCCACACGTAGAAGTATTTGCCCGGCTCGTCGGGGATTTCAAAACCGAAATACGGCGCATCGCGGGAGATGTCCCACTGTTGCAGGCCGGCATCCAGCCATTCGGCGATCTTGTTGGCCACGGCGTCTTGCAGGGTGCCGCTGCGGGTCCAGGTTTGCAGCATTTGCTGGAAGTCTGGCAGCTTGAAGAAGAAGTGCTGGGAATCCTTGAGCACCGGGGTGGCGCCGGAAATCGCCGACTTCGGATCCTTCAGGTCGGTCGGTGCGTAGGTCGCGCCGCATTTTTCGCAGTTGTCGCCGTACTGGTCTTCGGTGCCGCATTTCGGGCAGGTGCCCTTGATGAAGCGGTCGGCCAGGAACATTTTCTTTTCCGGGTCGAAATACTGGGTGATCGAGCGCGTGGCGATGTGCCCGGCGTCGCGCAGTTTCAGGTAGATCTGGCTCGACAGCTCACGGTTTTCTTCGGCGTGAGTGGAGTGGAAATTGTCGAAGTCCACCAGGAATTCGGCAAAGTCGGCGCTGTGTTCAGCCTGGACGTTGGCGATCAGTTGTTCCGGGGTGATGCCTTCCTTTTCCGCGCGCAGCATGATCGCCGATCCGTGGGCGTCGTCAGCACAGACATAAATGCATTGATTGCCGCGGTGCTTCTGGAAGCGCACCCACATATCGGTCTGGATGTATTCCAGCATATGGCCAAGGTGGATCGAACCATTGGCATAGGGCAGGGCGCTGGTGACGAGGATCTTGCGTGGCTCGGACATGGGGCTCGGCTACTTGATGAAACGGAGGTCGGCCACTATAAAGCGCCGGCGCATATTTTTCACCCTGTGAGCCTGTTTCCGGATGCATAGCCGATGAAAACCGTGGCGAGGGAGCTTGCTCCCGCTGGGTGGCGAAGCCGCCCCATACCGGACTAACCGGTTTTGTCAGAGACACCTCGTCAATCTGATTGCGGCTGCTGCGCACCCGAGCGGGAGCAAGCTCCCTCGCCACAAACTGTGTTCGGGCACAAATCCACTCACAACAAATGAATCTGCGGGGTACGATACCCATTATCTTTTCCAGTCCTGTTTTCGGAGTTGCCCATGAGCGCCGTCAATCGCGCAGCGGTGGAAGCCGTCCTTCGCCAATACACCGACCCTTACATGAACCAGGACCCGGTCAGCGCCGGGTGCGTGCGCAACATCGAGATCCAGGGCGAGCGCGTCAGCGTTCAGCTTGAACTGGGTTACGCCGCCGGGCTGTTCAAGAGTGGCTGGGCGCAGATGCTGGAAATGGCCATTCAGGGGTTGGATGGCGTGGCAAGTGCCAAGGTCGAAATCACCAGTGTGATCGCTGCGCACAAGGCTCAGGCACAGATTCCAGGGCTGGCCAACGTCAAGAACGTGGTGGCCGTGGCATCCGGCAAGGGCGGCGTGGGCAAATCCACCACGGCGGCCAACCTGGCCCTGGCCCTGGCCCGCGAAGGCGCCAAGGTCGGGATTCTCGATGCGGACATCTACGGCCCGAGCCAGGGCATCATGTTTGGCATCCCCGAGCGCACCCGCCCCGAGGTCAAGGATCAGAAGTGGTTCGTTCCGCTCAAGTCCCATGGCGTCGAGGTGATGTCCATGGCGTTCCTCACCGATGACAACACGCCGATGGTCTGGCGCGGGCCGATGGTCTCCGGCGCCTTGCTGCAACTGGTGACCCAAACCGCGTGGGGTGATCTGGACTACCTGGTCATCGACATGCCGCCTGGCACCGGCGATATCCAGCTGACCCTGGCGCAGAAAGTGCCGGTGGCCGGCGCGGTCATCGTGACCACCCCGCAGGACCTGGCATTGCTGGACGCGCGCAAGGGCGTGGAAATGTTCCGCAAGGTCAACATCCCGGTGCTGGGCGTGGTGGAAAACATGGCCGTGCACATCTGCTCCAACTGCGGACATGCCGAGCATCTGTTTGGCGAAGGCGGTGGTGTGAAGCTGGCCAACCAGTATGGCGTCGAGCTGCTGGCGTCGTTGCCGCTGTCGATGGTCATTCGCGAACAGGCCGATGGCGGCAAGCCAACGGTGATCGCCGAGCCTGACAGCCAGATTGCCATGGTTTACCAAGAGCTGGCCCGTCACGTTGGCGCGAGGATCGTGTTGCAGGAAGCGTTGACGCCGGCGATGCCGAATATCAGCGTCAGCGACGACTAATAACCTGAAATACGAATCCCTGTAGGAGCGAGCCTGCTCGCGATGGTGTATCAGTCGACACCGCGGTGTCTGACACGCCTTCGCGAGCAGGCTCGCTCCTACAGTTGTTCTTTGTCGCGTCTTAGATCCGCAACCCGCCATCCATCTCCAGAATCCGACCGGTGTAATAGTCGTTCTCGAAGATGTAAGCCGCCGAATGGGCGATTTCTTCAGGCTTGCCCATGCGCTTGAGCGGGATCCCGGCAGTCATCTTCTCCAGCGCTTCAGGCTTCATGCCCAAGGTCATTTCGGTTTCGATGAAGCCAGGTGCAATGCCGGCCACGCGAATGCCGTAGCGCGCCAGTTCCTTGGCCCAGGTCACGGTCGCCGCAGCAACACCGGCCTTGGCGGCGGAGTAGTTGGTCTGACCGACGTTGCCGGCGCGGGAAATCGAAGAGATATTGATGATCGCGCCGCTGTTGTTCAGCTCGACCATTTTCGCCGCGACTTCACGGGTGCACAGGAACACGCCGGTCAGGTTGACGTCGATGACGGCCTGCCACTGGGCCAGGCTCATCTTGGTCATTTCGCCATCCTTGACCTTGAGCAGCAGGCCGTCGCGCAGGATCCCGGCGTTGTTGATCAAGCCATGGATCGCGCCGAAGTCTTCAGCGACCTGGGCAACCATGTGGGTCACTTGCTCTTCGTTGGCCACGTTGCACAGGTAGGCGCGAGCCTCGACACCCTCGGCCTTGCAGGCCGCGACGGCGTCGTCGAGTTTTTCCTGGTTCAGGTCCACCAGCGCGAGTTTCGCGCCCTTGCCTGCGAAATACTCGGCCATGGAGCGGCCTAAACCCTGGCAACCGCCAGTGATAATGATTACTTTGTCAGTGAGTTGCATTCGCATGCCCCGGTAGCAGGTCTGAGTGTTTTCCTTCTAGAGAGCCTCTCGATCTGCGCCTGACGTGGCCCGGCTGCACATGAGAACTGCCCCGATGGCGTGCTGGGACTTTCACCAGCAGCTCGTCCGTTTTTCTGACGGATTCTATTTAAGGAGTCATAAATTGAGCGTTGAAGCGGCTAAGCATGCACGAGAATTGCTCCTCAAGGAATACCGTGGGGTGCTCTCGACGCACTCCAAATCGATGCCCGGTTTTCCGTTCGGCTCTGTAGTTCCGTACTGCCTGGACGAGCAGGGCCGGCCGCTGATCCTGATCAGCCGTATCGCCCAGCACACGCATAACCTGCAAAAAGATCGGAAATGCTCGCTCTTTGTCGGCGAACGTGGTGCCGAAGATGTCCAGGCCGTTGGTCGACTGACTTACCTGGCTGAGGCGCATCAGCTCGAAGACGAAGCCGCCATCGACGCTGCTTCCGAGCGTTACTACCGCTACTTCCCGGAGTCGCAGGGTTATCACAAGGCCCACGATTTCGATTTCTGGGTGCTCGAGCCTGTCCGCCACCGTTACATCGGCGGTTTTGGCGCGATTCATTGGGTCAACGAGCTGACCCTGGTCAACCCGTTCGCTGGCAAGGCCGAAGTGAGCATGGTCGAGCACATGAACGCCGATCACGCCAAGGCCATCGCCCATTACGTCGACCTGGCGGGGCTGCCGAAAAACGTGCCTGCGCAAATGGTCGGTATCGATACCGAAGGCATGCACCTGCGCATCGGCCAAAGTCTGCACTGGTTGCCGTTTCAAGCGCCTTGTAATACGCCGACACAAGTTCGCGAAGCCTTGGTTTATCTGGCCCACGCCGAGCATTGGCCGAAAAATGAAGTGGCCGGCGCTTGAAATCACGAAACGGCGACGTCATCTAAGGTGAACTGGCAAGGCATTCTTGCGTTGAGGAACCATTTGATGCGCCCTTTTTTGTTGCTCTTTCTGCTGTTCCCGGTGTTGGAGCTGTTCGTATTCGTCAAGGTGGCAGGGTCCATCGGGTTTTTCCCGGCCCTGCTGCTGATCATTCTCGGCTCGATGTTCGGCGTGTTTGTGCTGCGCATCGCCGGCCTGGCCACGGCCCTGCGTGCCCGTGAAAGCCTGAGCCGCGGCGAACTGCCGGCCCAGACCATGCTCGAAGGCCTGATGCTGGCATTGGCCGGTGGCCTGCTGATTCTTCCGGGCTTCATCAGCGATGTGATCGGCGTGTTCATGCTGCTGCCGTTCAGTCGTCGCCTGCTGGCCAATAAAATGCGCCAGCGCGCCGAAGAGCAGGCGATGCGTCAGCGAGCGTTCGCCGACGACCTCCAGGCCCGTGGCGGCCCGGTGCCGCGCGAGCCGCTGGGCCGCGAGCCCAACGTGATCGAAGGCGAGTTCGAACACCGCGATACCAAGTAATACGCACATCGACACGGTACCTTCGGGTGCCGTGTTCATTTGCGGGGCAGCGAACTGAAATTTTTTCGATCCCCGCCCTTGTAATAAGCTTATGCGCCCTTATGTAACGGTCACCGCAAGGTTTCTGGCGAACACGCCAGACAGACTTCCGCGGTTCGCTTGACGAACCGCAACCGGCACCGCCGGCCTTTGTTAAACCCGCCGGGAATACACCGGCCGATGAAAACCACAATTAGGAGAGATCGACAATGAAGCTTCGTCCTCTGCATGACCGCGTCGTCATCCGTCGCAGCGAAGAAGAAAAGAAAACCGCTGGCGGTATCGTCCTGCCAGGTTCGGCTGCTGAAAAAGCCAACAGCGGCGAAATCCTCGCTGTAGGCACCGGCCGCGTACTGGAAAACGGTGAAGTGCGTGCACTGTCCGTGAAAGTGGGCGACAAGGTTGTGTTCGGTCCTTACTCCGGCAGCAACACTGTGAAAGTCGACGGCGAAGACCTGCTGGTAATGAGCGAGAACGAAATCCTCGCTGTTATCGAAGGCTGATATCCCCGTTCATTTTCCGCTACTACAAAGTATTTAAGGAATATCGATCATGGCTGCTAAAGAAGTTCTGTTTGGCGATTCCGCCCGCAAGAAAATGCTCAAAGGCGTCAACGTCCTGGCTGACGCGGTAAAAGCGACCCTGGGCCCGAAAGGCCGTAACGTGATCATCGAGAAGAGCTTCGGCGCTCCGACCATCACCAAAGACGGCGTTTCCGTAGCAAAAGAAATCGAACTGGAAGACCGTTTCGAAAACATGGGCGCGCAGCTGGTCAAAGACGTTGCCTCCCGTGCCAACGATGACGCTGGTGACGGTACTACCACCGCTACCGTTCTGGCTCAGTCGATCGTCAACGAAGGCCTGAAAGCCGTCGCTGCCGGCATGAACCCGATGGATCTGAAGCGCGGCATCGACAAGGCGACCATCGCCATCGTCAAAGAGCTGAAAAACCTGTCCAAGCCATGCGCTGACACCAAGGCAATCGCTCAGGTTGGCACCATCTCCGCCAACTCCGACAACTCCATCGGCGACATCATTGCCGAAGCCATGGAAAAAGTCGGTAAAGAAGGTGTGATCACCGTTGAAGAAGGCACTGGCCTGGAAAACGAACTGTCGGTTGTAGAAGGCATGCAGTTCGACCGTGGCTACCTGTCCCCGTACTTCGTCAACAAGCCGGAAACCATGGTTGCCGAGCTGGACAACCCGCTGGTTCTGCTGGTCGACAAAAAGATCTCGAACATCCGCGAAATGCTGCCAGTGCTGGAAGCCGTTGCCAAAGCCGGCCGTCCACTGCTGATCGTTTCCGAAGACGTTGAAGGCGAAGCCCTGGCGACTCTGGTCGTGAACAACATGCGTGGCATCGTTAAAGTCGCAGCCGTCAAGGCTCCAGGCTTCGGCGACCGCCGCAAGGCCATGCTGCAGGACATCGCCGTTCTGACCGGCGGTACCGTTATCTCCGAAGAGATCGGCCTGAGCCTGGAAGCAGCCACCCTGGAAAACCTGGGCAGCGCCAAGCGCGTGACCATCTCCAAGGAAAACACCATCATCGTTGACGGTGCTGGCGTTGCAGGCGACATCGAGTCCCGCATTGCTCAGATCCGTGCTCAGGTTGCCGAAACTTCCTCCGACTACGACCGTGAAAAACTGCAAGAGCGTCTGGCGAAGCTGTCCGGCGGCGTTGCAGTGATCAAGGTTGGCGCTGGTTCCGAAGTAGAAATGAAAGAGAAGAAAGCCCGCGTTGAAGACGCCCTGCACGCTACCCGTGCAGCCGTTGAAGAAGGCGTGGTACCTGGCGGTGGTGTTGCGCTGATCCGCGCTCTGGAAGCCATCCTCAACCTGAAAGGCGACAACGCCGACCAGGACGTGGGTATCGCCGTTCTGCGTCGTGCCATCGAAGCACCGCTGCGTCAGATCGCTGCCAACAGCGGTGACGAGCCAAGCGTTGTGGTCAACGAAGTCAAGAACGGCAAAGGTAACTTCGGTTACAACGCTGCGACTGGCGAATACGGCGACATGATCGAAATGGGCATCCTGGACCCAACCAAGGTCACCCGTTCCGCGCTGCAAGCTGCATCGTCTATCGGCGGTCTGATCCTGACCACCGAAGCTGCTGTTGCTGATGCGCCGAAGAAAGACGGCGGTGCTGGCGGCGGTATGCCAGACATGGGCGGTATGGGCGGCATGGGCGGCATGATGTAAGCCAGCCTTACCCCTGTATGAAAAAACCCCGACTGCGAAAGCAGGCGGGGTTTAATGAGATGGTCAGCCTGACCGAGAAGCCCTGCAGGTTTACGCTTGCAGGGCTTTTCTCGTTTTCGGGCGGCGCTCCGACGAAGGCGTCAGATCAGGCGCCGACAGGTTCTGCAGTGCTCTCGCGTTCAGCCTTCAAAGCCGGTCGATACAGAACGTAGTAATACGACCCCAGACAAATCAGCCAGCAGAACACCGCCGTCCACACGTTGTGCGAGAAGAAGTGTGCGCCCTGCATCATCCGCCCGATGGAGAACACCGAGCCGAGGGCGAAGGCGAAGACAAACGCTGCGCGAGCCATGCGCGGGCGACGGTCACGCAATACGAAAAACAGGGCAAACAGGGTGAAACCGGTGGCCGCATGGCCGCCAGGCCAGCATCGACCTGGTTTTTCGGTAGCCGGGCGATGGCTCAACAATTCGCTGTAGGTCTCGTGACCGCCAAATTGCTCAAGGCTCCAAGGACATTGCACCGCGGTCACCGCTTTCATCGGGGTGACAAAGGAAGTCGCCAGACCCAAGGACAGCACCAGACAACCCAGTTCGCGCTTGAACGGTTTGAGCTTGTCCATGAAAAACGAGGCGACGTAGCCGAAGATGGCGAACACCGAAAATGCAATGACTACCTGCTTGGCGCGGGTATGCAGGATGTTTTCCAGGAAATAACTGTGCCGTCCGATGAAGTCACCCGCGACCGGGTCGTAGAACAGCTTGGCGAGGTCCATGTCCAGTGAGGTCAGCTCGAGCAACACCAGAATGATCGCCGCAATGGCGGGAACCCCCAGGCACACCCAGAAGTTGAGCGGGCGAGGGGTAGGGCGGACAGCGGTTGATGACATGGTGGATCCTGAACAAATGGAAAAAGCCCCGGGGCATCAGCCCGGGGCGATTCGGTTAACGTTCGCCGACTTGACCGGCACCCTCCTTGGGCGCCTTCCAGCCAAGCAGCTGTTGCTTGAAGCCATAACTGGCGGTTTGGTAATAGGTGATGGCGCGGGTAATCAGCGGGTCATCGGCGGTCGACCGGGACTCGCGGCTTTCGGTCAGTGCGTCATCGTGACGACGCAATCCCTGGCGTGGGCTCAGAATCGCCAGGTCCTTGCCGTCGAACAACCCCAGGTGCTGGTAGTTGCCGACCACCACCCGCGGCGGCAGCGGGTTATCCTGCAACAGGTTACGGCCAAAGAACGTCGACTCATAATCCAGATTGAGCAAACCGAGCAACGTCGGTGCCAGATCGATCTGGCTGGCCAGCTGTGCCGTTTCCCGAGCTTCGATCAACTTGGGCGCGTAGATGAACAGCGGAATCTGATAGTTGGCGATAGGCAAGTCTTCCTTACCGGCGCTGCCTGCAGTGTGGTCGGCGACAAAGATGAAAATTGTATTGTCAAACCAGGGTTTCTGGCGCGCCTGATCGAGAAACTGACCGATGGCGTAGTCGGTGTATTTCACCGCGCCGTCACGACCGTTCCCGGACTTGATGTCGATCCGGTTGTCCGGATAGGTGTAAGGACGGTGGTTGGACGTCGTCATCAGCTGCAGCAGGAATGGCTGCTGCTTGGCATAGTCGGCATCGGCCAGTTTCAGCGTCTGATTGTAGAGATCCTCGTCTGCCATGCCCCAGGCGTTCTTGAAGTGAATCTCCGACTCCTCGACGCTGCTTTGGTCTACAACGCGGTAACCATTGCCGCTGAAGAACGCATTCATGTTGTCGAAGTAACCACGGCCGCCGTAGACAAACACACTGTCGTAGCCCACGGCATTGAGTTGCTGGCCAAGGCTGGCAAAGCCGCTTTCACGACCCACGCGCTTGACGATCGAGCGACCGGGCGTCGGCGGGATCGCCAGGGTAATGGCTTCCAGGCCACGGTCGGTGCGGGTGCCGGTGGCGTAGAAATTATTGAAATACAGGCTCTGCTTGCGCAAGGCATCAAGGTTGGGGGTCAGGTTACGGGTGTCGCCGTTGCTGCCCATGTACTTGGCACTGAAGCTTTCAATGGTGACCAGCACGATATTGGGCTTGCGCGGGGTGCCTGGGTTATCGATTTGCCGACGGATGTCCTGCGGGTCCTGGCCAACGAAGCGGGCATTGGGTTCTGCCAGTTCGGCGCGAATCTGCTGGGCAACGACTGCCTCCGGCAGCGTTTTGTAGAACTGCGGGTAGTCCAGTTCGTTGTTACGGAACGCGGCGAAGAACTGGTAGGGACCGTTGCTCGCCAGTTCGTTCTGATAGGCGTTGCCGCCTTGGGCGCGTGGGGCGTCCTGGCTGAGCAACTGCATGCTCAGGCCGGCGACGACCAACAAACCGAGTGCATTCAGCAGGCGGCCACGCAGCGGCGGCAACGGCGCATCGAGCGCAGCGTTGAACGCTTTACGCAATGCAAGACTCAGGGCCACGGCCAGCACGGCGAGGATACTCAGCAGCGTGCCGATCGGGTACGACTCAAGCAGGTTGTTCAGTACTTCGTCGGAATACACCAGGTAGTCGACGGCGATGAAGTTGAAGCGCACGCCGAACTCATCCCAGAACAGCCACTCGGCCACCGAGGTGAATAGCATCGCGAACAGACTGACGGTCAGCAGACCCTGAAGAAACCAGCGGTGGCCACGAGTGCGCCAAAGGGCCGGCGGGCACAGTAACAGGTAGAGCCCCATGGGCAGTGCCGCGTAGGCAATGAAACCCAGGTCGTAGAGCAGGCCGATACTGAAGACGGACAGAAACCCGCTACCGGCCTCATCCAGATGCGTGAGCAGCAGGACGGTTCGAGTCAGAAAAAAAATTGCCAGCCAGGAGCCGGTTACCAGCAGCAAAAAGCGCATGGGTGCCGTCTTCAAATAGTCCATTTTCTGTATTCCTTATTATCAATCGCGTGACAGTCTTCACCGCCCGCTGTAGGCAGCGTGTGAATCGATAGTGAAAAACTTGTCAATCATACCTGTTGGTTGAGCGAATTGATCCATGCACAGCCTTCCCCTAGCCGTGGGCCACACTTGGCCTTAAGCTGCGCGGGCCATGACGGCCGTTACTGTGGACGGAGAGATACCCATGCGAATTCTATTGGTTGAAGACAACCGCGATATCCTGGCCAACCTGGCCGACTACCTGGGGCTCAAAGGCTATACCGTGGATTGCGCGCAGGACGGTCTGTCGGGTCTGCATCTGGCGGCCACCGAGCACTACGATTTGATCGTGCTCGATATCATGTTGCCTGGCATCGATGGCTACACCCTGTGCAAACGCCTGCGCGAGGATGCCCGCCGCGAAACGCCGGTGATCATGCTCACGGCCCGTGATCAACTGGATGACCGCTTGCAAGGCTTCAAGTCCGGCGCCGATGACTACCTGATCAAACCGTTCGCCCTGTCTGAACTGGCGGCGCGTATCGAAGCGGTCATGCGCCGTACCCAGGGTGGCGGACGGCGGACCTTGCAGGTCGGCGACCTGAACTACGACCTCGACACCCTGGAAGTCACTCGCGAAGGCCGATTGCTGAAACTCAACCCGGTCGGCCTGAAGCTGCTGGCCGTGTTGATGCAGAAAAGCCCTCATGTGCTGCGCCGTGAAATTCTTGAAGAAGCGCTCTGGGGCGACGACTGCCCGGACAGCGACAGCTTGCGCAGCCATGTCCACCAACTGCGCCAGGTAATCGACAAGCCGTTCGCCAAGCCATTGCTGCAAACCGTGCATGGTGTGGGGTATCGCTTGGCCGAGGGCCGTGATGGAGTTTAAGCAGAGCCTTGCTCAACGCATCATCATTGCCTTTGCGCTGATGAGCGCACTGGTGGCGGGTGCCTTTGCCATGGGTATCGTGGCGACCGTGCACCTGGTGGAAGAAAAACTGATTTCGGCAGGTCTGGGCGGCGATTTGCAGCGCTTGTTGCTGATGGATAATGTCACGGACTGGAGCCATCGCCCCGAACCGGACCAATTGTTCTACTTCAGCAACGGGCCTGGTGATTTCAGGTTGCCCAAGGATTTGCGGCACCTGGAGCCGGGTTTCCACGAAGTGTTCCGTGAAAACCTGTCGTACCACGCCATGGTCGAAATCGTCGACGGCCGACGTTACGTGCTGTTGCAGGACCAGAGCGACTTCGAAGAGCGTGAGCGGGTGCTGTTTGCCGTGGTGCTGGTGGGCTTCGTGCTGAGCCTGGCACTGGCGGTATTTCTCGGATGGGTGCTGGCACGCAAGGTCATGGCGCCGGTGGTGCGGCTGGCCCGCCAGGTACGCCATAGAGATCAACTGCTGGGATTGGCTCCCCCCTTGGCGCCGGATTATGCCGCCGACGAAGTGGGCGAGCTGGCCGTGGCTTTCGACGCCACCCTCGGGCGCTTGCGTCAGGCCCTGACCCGCGAGCGGTTGTTCACCAGCGACGTCAGCCACGAATTGCGTACGCCCCTGATGATCCTGGCCAGTTCCTGCGAATTGTTGCTGGAAAACCCAGGTCTCGATCAGCGCGGTCGCGCCCAGGTCGAGCGTATTGCCCGGGCATGTGAAGAAATGCGTGAGCTGGTGCAAACCTTCCTGATGCTGGCCCGTGCCCAGCGCGAAGACGCCAGCATGTCGCCGCAGCAGTCCCTGGGGCAGGTGGCCGAGGGACTGCTCGGTCTATGGCGCGAACCTATCGAAAGCAAAGGGTTGGAACTGATCTTCGAACCGGGCAACCCCGAGGTCAAGGGCTACAACGCGACGTTCCTGCATGCGGTAATGGGGAACTTGCTGCGCAACGCCTTGCACTACACCGAACGGGGCTTCATTCGCCTGACTCTGACGGGCACGGGGTTTCTGGTCGAAGACAGCGGTGTGGGCATTCCCGAGGAAAAACGCGAGGCGATGTTCGAACCTTTCGTTCGGGGTACTGAAAAACGTGGGGAAGGCCTGGGTCTGGGGCTTTCACTGGTGCAGCGGATCTGTGAAAACCAGGGCTGGAGCGTCAGCCTGACTACGATGGAGCCCAGTGGCTGCCGTTTTCAGGTAGAACTGTCCCGAACTTGATCTGTTGAGTCAGGCGTCCAGCAAATCCTGTCAATTCTGTAAAACGCTGCAATACTTCCGGGTTTCCCCTAACGATATTTTCACAAATGGATGACCAGTCGCCGACACCACAAAATCTAAGGTAGTTGTTATCAGAAGTTCAGGAGACCTGATGATGGACGGCCCGATCAAGCTCGATTTTTCAGAAAAGTACGACGATCAACACGCCCAACGCTATTTGCGCAAACACCAGGAAGGTCTCGGCCGTCGATTGTCCCATTGGCGTGACGAGCAACTGGCGCGTAAGGCGCTGGCCCTGGTTGGCGAGCCTGGTCTGGTCCTCGATTTGCCTTGTGGTGCAGGGCGTTTCTGGCCTTTGTTAGCGGAGAAATCCAACCGCGTGATCATCGGTGCCGATAATTCGGAGTCCATGCTGAAGATCGCAACCCAGGCGCAACCGACTGATGTGGTGAAGCGGGTACAACCCTTGCACACATCCGCATTCGACATCGCCTTGCCGGACAACGCCGTCGACAGCATTTTTTGCATGCGCTTGCTCCACCACATCGGTGAAGCCGAGCATCGCATGGCTATTTTGCGTGAATTCGAGCGTGTTTCCCGTGACAGCGTGATCCTTTCGCTGTGGGTCGATGGCAACTTCAAGGCCTGGAAACGCAAGCGGTCGGAAAAAAAACGTGGGCAGGAAGGTTACCAAAACCGGTTTGTGTTACCGGCCGCTACCGTAGAGAAGGAATTTGAGCAGGCGGGTTTCCGCATCCAGGAACAACTGGACTTTTTGCCGCTCTATGCCATGTGGCGAGTTTACGTATTACGCAAGAGGTAACAGGATGGCAGTGCAGTGTGCAGCAGAAACGGAAGACGTTCCCCAGGACCGCTTCGATTACTTCTGGAATCAGCGCGGTGAATGGGTAGAAGAACCCAACGTCCGTCGCGGCGGGGAAAGCGGCGTTCAACGCCTGATGGGCAGTGATGGTCAACTGCTCTACGTCAAGCGCCAGACCGGGCATATCCATCGTAGCTGGCAGCACCCTTTCGGGCGGCCTACGGTACTGCGCGAGCATGCTGCGCTCATCGGTGTGACCGAGCTTGGCGTACGGGTTCCGGAAATCGTTTTCTGTGGCGCACAGCGCGATCCTGTACACAAGTGGCGTGCCTTGCTGGTCACTAAGTCGCTGGACGGATTCGAGGAAATCGATCGCTGGTACGCCGGTGGCGGTCGCGAGCGTCATGGTGAGGCCATAAACGACCGAGTGCTCAAGGACCTTGCTGAAAACCTGGCTCGCATGCACAAAGGCCGCTGGCAGCACGGTTGCCTTTACGACAAGCACGTATTCGTTCGCGTGACCGGTGAGGGCGAGTCGGCCAAGGTCGAAGTAGCCCTGATCGATCTGGAGAAATGCCGACAGCGTTTGACGGCCAATCGCGCAGCTGCCCATGATTTGAAGCAGTTGCGTCGCCACTCGTCGTTCAGCGACGCAGACTGGAAAAAACTCGTCTATTTTTATGAGACGGCGTTTGGCAGCGCTATCAAGGGTTTATAGCGATGAAACTCGAAATTGCACGAGGTTTGTTTCTGGTAGGAGCCTTGGCAGTTGCATCGATCGCGATGGCAACCTGGGAGCAACCACGCCCCCAGGTTCTCAGCTCGATAAACGCAGAAGAACATTGTCCGTTGCCACGGGTTGCCAAAGCATCCGTGGCCACTCGACCCGATCATGACTTGTTACTGTTCATGTTCGGACTTTCTCAGGGATTGAGGCCGCAGAGTTGAACCGATTGAAGCCAAAATGAAAGGCCTCGCTGATGCGAGGCCTTTTTTATTGGTGCGCCAGGCATGGCGCGTTGCGCGTAAGCGCAACCAGCTTGGCTGTGGTGGCCACGCTGGTGACTTGGAGGTGAAAGTCCTCTACACACCCGGCAAGGGGAAGTGTTAGCCAGAGGCAAGGGTGTCGCGGGTGACTGCGAATCCGAAGGAAGCCCGAGGCAAAATGCTGGCCTTACGAACAGGAAGCGGATAGAGGCGGCGCAGCGGGGTAAGAAGGCCAATATCTTCAAAGCCCGATACTTGCACGGAACGCTGCGACGTAGATCCGACAGGCATAAGCAGGAAGGTCGCGCGAATTACCCTGGGAGATCTGTTTAGCCTGCCATGTGCTACCGGCGTCGCGAGATGACGGGATGGGCGACAGAAGTCAGCAGAGGCCGTAGTAGTTGCTCGAAACCGGAGTAATGAAGGGCTGAACCTGCCATGAGTGGATAGTCGGGTGTGATCTCTGTTGGAGCGTAAAGCAGAAACTCCGCGTAGCGGAGGTCAA
The DNA here is from genome assembly GCF_019956275.1 of Pseudomonas sp. GL-RE-26. NCBI lineage: Bacteria > Pseudomonadati > Pseudomonadota > Gammaproteobacteria > Pseudomonadales > Pseudomonadaceae > Pseudomonas > Pseudomonas sp. GL-RE-26. The sequence continues at coordinate 65,282 of NZ_JAHBDI010000008.1, read as the reverse complement.
GACCATTAGGAGGTAGGAGCCGGAAGCTCCGAGGGCCGGTCTGGGCGCTTAGATACCGCAGGCGACACATCAACGGAACCAAGCTCGCTGACGTTGTTTGTCAGTAGGCAGGAACCGCCGTATACGGAACCGTACGTACGGTGGTGTGAGAGGACGGCGGGGGCAACCCCGCCTCCTACTCGATCCCGAATCCAAGTATCAACGCTCCCACAGGTTTTTCTGCATCAGGATTTATCCGGTTTAGCCAGAATCGTGTAGACGCAAGGCAACACAAACAGGGTGAACAACGTCCCGATCGACATGCCCGTTGCGATGACCGTGCCGATGTCGAACCGGCTGACCGCGCCAGCACCGCTGGCGATGATCAATGGCACCATGCCGAACACCATTGCCGCCGTGGTCATCAGGACCGGACGCAACCGGATGGCCGCCGCTTCCTCCACCGCTTCCCGTGCGGTCAGGCCCTTGTCCTTGCGTAGCTGGTTGGCGAACTCGACGATCAGGATGCCGTGCTTGCTGATCAGCCCGATCAAGGTCACCAGCCCGACCTGGGTATAGATGTTCATGCTCGACCAGCCCAGGAACAGCGGAATCAATGCGCCGCAGATAGACAACGGCACGGTGACCAGGATCACCAGCGGGTCGCGGAAGCTTTCGAACTGGGCCGCCAGCACCAGGAAAATGATCGCCAGCGCCAGGGCAAAGGTGACCCACAGGGCGCTGCCCTCCTGTACGTACTGCCTCGATGCGCCGGCGTAGTCGAAGGCAAAACCGGCGGGTGCCTCTTCCCGGGCGATCTGGTGCACGAGGTCGATGGCTTCCCCCATGCTCACCAGCGGTACGCCGGACAGTATGGCCGAGTTGAGTTGCTGGAACTGGTTCAGCTGTCTCGGTCGAGCACGGTCGGTGACGGTGATCAGGGTCGACAACGCCAACAGTTCGCCCTTGGTGTTTTTCACGTAGTAATTGTTCAGCCAGTCCGGATTGTCACGGAACGGCCGCTCGACCTGGGCAATGACCTTGTAGCTGCGACCTTCAATGGTGAAACGGTTGATCTCGCCTTCACCCAGCAGGGTCGCCAGGGTTCCCCCCAGATCCTGCATGGAAACCCCCATCTGCGCAGCCTTGGCGCGGTCGATATCCACCACCACTTCCGGCTTGTCGAAGGCCAGGTCAACGTGGACAAACGCAAACTTGCCGGATTCCTTCGCACGTTTTTTTACCCGTTCGACCACCTGTAGTAGCAATTCGTAATCTTTGGCAGAGTTGATAACGAACTGGAACGGCACACCTTCACCGGTGCCCGGCAGCGATGGCAGGTTGAAGCCGAAAATCTGCAACCCCGGGATCTTTTCCAGTTTGGCCTGCACCTCGGGCAAGATCGCCATTTGCGTGCGACTACGCTCGTTCCACGGCTTGAGCAGGAAACCGCCGATGCCTGATTGCACGCCGCTGAAACCGTTGATCTGGAATGACGAGTAGTACTCGGGAAACGCCTTGAAGATCGAGACGAACTCGTCGGTGTAGGTGTTCAGGTAGTCGAGGTTGGTCGGTTGCGGGGCGTTGGCAATCATGAAAATGATGCCCTGGTCCTCATCCGGCGCCAGTTCCGATTTGGTGAACTTGAGAAGGACCGGAATCAGGCACAACACGATCACGGCAAACACCAGTACCACCGGCCGGGTGTTGAGGGTGCCGTGAAGCAGGCTCTGGTAGCGGCGCTTGAGGCGTTCGAAAATCATGTCCAGGCGATGGGCCAGGCCGCTGGGATTCTCGTCGTGACGCAGCAGAAACGCACACATCATCGGCGACAGGGTCAGGGCGACGATACCGGAAATCACCACCGCGCCGGCCAGGGTCAGGGCGAACTCCTTGAATAGCGCCCCGGTCAGGCCGGTCAGGAAACCGATCGGTGCATACACCGCCGCCAGGGTGATGGTCATCGAGACCACCGGCATGGCGATTTCCCGGGCGCCTTCAATGGCGGCGTCGAGCGGTGTCTTGCCTTCCTCGATGTGGCGGTGAATGTTTTCCACCACCACGATGGCGTCGTCCACCACCAGGCCGATGGCCAATACCATCGCCAGCAGGGTGAGCAGGTTGATCGAGTATCCCATCATCTGCATGAAGAACATGACGCCGATCATCGACAGCGGGATGGTCACCACCGGGATCACCACCGACCGCAGGGCGCCAAGGAACAGGAACACCACCACGATCACGATCAGCACCGCTTCGAACAGGGTTTTCACCACTTCGTCGATCGAGGCCTGGATGAACAGGGTGGAGTCGTAGGCGATTTCACTCTTGAGGTTTGGCGGTAGCTGGGCCTCAAGTTCCGGCATGATCTTGCGCACTTCCTTGATCACTTCCAGCGGGTTGGCACCGGGCGTCGCCTTGATGCCTATGTACACCGACGGGGTGCCACCGAACGAGCTGATGGTGTCGTAGTTTTCCGCCCCCATTTCCACACGCGCCACATCGCGCAGCAATACACGGCTGTCGCCATCGACCTTGAGCGGAATCGCCCCGAAGGCTTCGGCGGACTTGAGTTCGGTATTGGCGTTGATACTGGTGACCACGTATTCGCCCTTCACCTCGCCGGCGGCCGAGAGGAAGTTGTACTGGCGCACCGCGTTGGTCACATCGCTGGCACTCAGGCCGAAACCCGCCAGCTTCATCGGGTCAAGCCACAGGCGCATGGCAAATACCTGGTTACCGAGGATCTCGGCTTCGGCCATGCCGGGCAAGGTCGCCAGTTTGGGCTGGATCACCCGTGACAGGTAATCGGTAATCTGCGGGTTGTTCAATTCCTTGCTGAAGTAACTGATGTACATCAGCACTGACGCATTGGCAGACTCTTTGCTCAGTACCGGATCTTCAGCGTCCTGGGGCAGTTGGTTCTTGACTTCGTTGGCCTTGGCCAGCAGTTCGGTAAACAGACGGTCACTATTGGAGCCGATGCGCGCGTAGATCGAGATCACCGAAAAGTTCTGGCGACTGACCGAGGTCATGTAGTCGATGCCCTCGGCGCTGGCCAGGCTTTGCTGCATCGGTTGGGTGATATAGCCCTGGATGGTCTCGGCGTTGGCCCCCGGGTAGGCGGTGGTCACCGTGATCAGGGCGTTTTCCATTTGCGGGTACTGGCGTAGCGGCAGCTTGCTCCAGGCCTGGAAGCCCAGCAGCACGATCAACAGGCTGACCACGGTAGCGAGAACCGGACGGCGGATGAACGGGTCGGTAAAAGCCATGGGAATTCCTTGATCAGTCCGCGCGTGGCGGGCTGTTCTGCCCGGCCAGGGTCTTGTCGTCGCTGATGGCAACGCGTGAGCCGTTATCCAGTTTGAGCTGGCCGGCGGTCACCACTTTCTCGCCGCTCTGCACGCCTTTGGTGATCATCACTTGCCCGTCGCGGCGTTCGCCGGTCTCGACAAAACGCCGTTCGGCGATCAGCACCGGTTGGCCCTTGTCGTCCTTTACCAGGCTGCCATCCTCGGCCTTCTTGGGTACGGCCACATACACCGAGTTGCCGTAGAGCGTGTAGGTAATCGCGCTTTCTGGCACCACGATGCGCGGCTGCGGGTCGGGCAGGAGCACCTGGAGGCTGGCGAACATGCCCGGCATCAACTTGCCATCGGGGTTGGCCAGGGTGGCGCGGACCTGCACGTTACGGGTGCTGTTCTCGACCTTAGGGTTGATTGCACTGATGGTGCCGGGGTACTCCAGGGTTGGATACGCCGCGACAACGACCTTCACTGGCTGGCCGAGCGCAATCTTCGGCACCGACTGCTCGGGCACGAAAAAGTCGACATACAGGCTACTGAGGTCTTGCAGGGTGGCGATCATGGTGCCGCTGGCCACATAGTCGCCGACGTCCACCTGACGAATGCCGATGGTGCCGCTGAACGGCGCGATGATACGTTTTTTCTCGAGCGCGGCCTTGAGCTGATTGACCGTGGCCCTGCTCTTTTTCAGGACCGCCGAGAGTCGGTCGAACTCGCCTTTGGAAATCGCCTGGCTGCCCACCAGCTGGCTGCCACGGTTGTAGTCCAGCTGGGCCAGTCCGAGGTCGGCCAGGGCGGTTTCGAGCAAGGCACTTTCCACCGCGCTGTCGAGCCGGACGATGGGTTGACCGGCCTTGACCTTCTGCCCTGACTCGAACTGGACATCGATGACGGTGCCATCGGTCTCCAGGCTCAGGTCCACGCCCTGCAATGCCTTGAGCGTGCCAACGGTAGGCAGGCGGGCTTGCCATGGGCGCTCGGTGGCGGTGGCCACGGCAACGCTGATGGCCGGTCTGGGCGCAGAGAAGCCTTGAACCATCGTGTAGATCGAGAAGGCTTTGTACGCGGCCAGGACCAGCACAATCAGTAGAACAACACCCAACATGATCAGCATGCGGCGACGCAGCATATCCAGTTCCTTGGAGAAAATCAGGTGAGACAGCGGGGCACATTACCGGGAGTGTAGAGGGTAATCCAACTGCCGTTTTTACAGGTTGTGAGGTATTAGAGGGGTGAAAGCCTGAAAAGATTCGCCGCCTCGGGTCGCGCCTGCGGGGTGTACGTCATCCCGCAGGCGCGGCTCAAAGCGGCGATTTTTTCAATGATTCAGGCCATCAGATGCAGATGGTTGTCCCAGAGCCCTGCGGGTAGCTCCAGTGGTTTTGCGACGAGGTTTGTCTGGCGGCAGTCGTAGTAGCGGCAGCGTCCCTGGCCCGAGGTCACGACAAAACCATCGGCCACGGCGCCGACCCCGGCGCAATCGGGCAGTGGCGCGTCCAGGCGTACCTCACCGCTGTCCAGGTCCCAGATGAAAAAGCGGTTGCCCCGTGGTGCCGTCAACGCCACCAGGCGCAAGTCGCTGTGTACCGCGACGCTGGCGGTGTAGTGCCCCATGGCCTGCAATTGGTGCTCGGGCACCGGGAACGCGACGAAGGGCTGACCGGGCCGCTTGATCGCCAGCAACTCTGACGACTCATGGGCCGCGCCCATGAACTGCTGGCTGGCGACGATGGTGCCGTCGCTGGCGATGGCCAGATGGCGCACGCTGTTCATTTGCTGGGCTAGGGTTTCCTTGCTCAACAGGGTGCCGTCGCGGTGCATCAGGACCAGGCTCGGTTCCATGGCGTTGAGGTTCATCTCCACCCGGCTTTCGGCCTCGGTGCGAATCCCGCCGTTGGCCACCACCAGGGTTTCGCCATCGGGCATCCACGACACTTGGTGCGGACCGAGGCCGTGGGTGGAAATCTCACCGCTGTGCACCAGCCGTTCGCCTTCGAACCTATACACGCCGAGCAGGCCGCGACCCGGGTCGGTAGTGTCGTTTTCGGTGGCGTACAGCCAGTCGCCGCTGTGGTGAATAACCGCGTGTCCGTAGAAGTGTCGGTTCGGCTGCGACACCACGGTTTGCAAGAGCGTGCCGTCGCGCAGGTCGATCAGGTAGCTCTCGGTGCCCGGACGGCGAGCGACGAACAGTGCAATCGGGAGTGTCGGGTGGTTGATGATGTCGTGGCAACGCTGGCCAACCCGGGTGGCGAACACCTGGGTACCATCCAGACGATAACCGACGGCGTAATGCTGGCCGTCGGTATCGTCCCGTGCCGAAAGCAACAACGGACTCTGGTCCTTTTGCCTGAACAGCTTCCAGCCGCCCAGCGTCACTGCACCCAGCAGCAAACTACCTAATGTCAGAACCTGGCGTCGCAGCATGGAACTGGCCCTCATCAGTCACCGTCGTTGGCGTTGAAGCCCAGTTGGATGCCCAATGCCTTGGCCAGATCGGCCTCGTGCAGGCGATGGACGACGTTGAGGCTGTCATACAGCTCGTTGAGTTGCTGGCGGCCGGCCTCGTCATTGAGCATGTCGGTCAGCGAACGCTGGTTGCCGGCAAACAGTTTCAGCGAGGCGGCATAGGCCGCATCGATCTTGTCGGCCAACGGCTTCTGCTGGCTCGGCAACAGGCCGCGCAGGCCTTTGTTGTCCACACCTTCCCAGACGGTCCTGGCGGCCGCGAGGCTGGCTTCCAGGCTGGTCAGGGACGCCTGGCTGCGCCATGCATCGGCCTGGAACGGTTGCGGCACGCCCTTGGTCTGGCGGCCCATCGGCGTGCCGAGTTTTTTCTTCAGGGTGTCGATGGCGGTGACTTGCACGCGCAGCAGATCGGCGATCGCTTCGTGGGAGTCCGCATAACGCTGGTTCGGGAATTTGCTCATTTGCGCGAGCATGCCGTCGGTGTTGTTCCAAGTTTGCAGAATCTCTTCGGCCAATTGCTTCTGGCGTTCGCCGATGGCGATCAGCAGCGGGCAGTATTTGCTCTTCTGCTCAGCGTTGGCCACGTCAGGCTTGCTGTCGAACAGAATGTATTCGTACGCCGAGAGCCCCTGTACCACAACGCTGGACTTGGCCAGGGCGGCGGCATCGATTTGCGGTTGGGCGGTGACCAGTTGCTCGACCTGACGGCCGACCAGGTTTTTCTTGTCCGGCCAGAATTGCACTTGCCACGAACGGTTGCCTTCGGCCAATGGCCCGATCAGCAGCGGTTGTAACTCGGCCCAGGCTTTTTGCGCGTGCAGGAAGTCGGCACGGGCGGTTTCCAGGTTTTCCTTGCCTTCGCAGTAAGCGAGGGCGCTGACCGCCAATTGACGGTCTGCTTCAACCCAGCGGGTGTAGGTCGGCAGGATCACCGACTTGGCGATAGCCGCCGACGTGACCGCTTGCGGGTCCTGGGGCGAACAGGCGCCCAGGGCGAGTGCGGCAAGGCTGGTGAACAACAATTTGGGACGGAACATGTCGGGCTCCCGCGAGTGGAATGCGTGTTAAAGGGAATTCAGGAACGCCAGCAGCGCAGCGCGTTGCTCGGCATTGAAAGACAAAACCTGTTGCTGCGCCGCAGTCGCCTCGCCGCCATGCCAGAGCACGGCCTCGAGCAGGTTGCGGGCGCGGCCGTCGTGCAGGAACTGGGTGTGGCCGCTGACCGCCTGTGTCAGGCCGATGCCCCACAACGGCGGGGTACGCCACTGGCGGCCGCTGGCCTGGAATTCGCTACGGTTGTCGGCCAGGCCGTCACCCATGTCATGCAACAGCAGATCGCTGTACGGGCGAATCACTTGATTGGCCAGTTCAGGTTCGGCGGCGTTGGCGGCGGTGGTGTATTTCGGTGTGTGACAGGATTGGCAACCGGCCTGATAAAACAAAGTCTTGCCGGCCAGCACTTCTGGCGCGTTGACGTTACGGCGGGCCGGTACGGCGAGGTTACGGCTGTAGAACAGCACCAGGCGCAGGATGTTGTCGCTGACTTCCGGCTCGCCATTGGGGCCGTTGCCACTGGGCGCCTGTTTACAGGCCGTTTGCGCGTCCGTGCAGTCATCAAAGGGTCTAAGGCTGGTCGTGAGCCCCATGTCACCCGAAAACGCGTGGACATTCTGCTGATTTAGGTTCGGTTGTCCGGCTTTCCAGCCAAATCGCCCCAGGACGGTCTTTTGCTGGGCATCATCCCAGACTCGGTTCGGTTGTCCGCTGATGCCTTTGTTCGCCTTGGCCTGTGCCTCGGCGTTGGCCAGGATTGCCTCTTCGGGGATCGCTTCGAGCAGACCCAGGCCAATCATCGGTGGCGCCACGCGGGCCGAGAAACGGGTGTCGGGGTGCATCGGGCCGTAGCCCAGTTGGGTGATGTTCAGGCTCGGTTTACGCAACTCGACTTCGGTGCCGTCCTTGAAGCGAACCGGCACGGCGGTGTAATCAACCCGCACTTTGCCTTCGGGGGCCACGCCGGGTACGGCCATGTCCTGGAACTGGCCGCCGTAGACAGGCTCCGGCACCACGCCGAGCTGTTCGATGACCTTGGCATACGCCGGGGCGTCGGGAATCGACAGGCGTACCAGCATCGACACGGCGTTCACATCGTCGGGCGTCGGCGGATGGCCGCGGCCGTCCTTGATGTGGCAGCCCTGGCAGGCATTGGTGTTGAACAGCGGGCCGAGGCCATCGCGAGCGGTCGTCGTCGATGGCGCGATCACCCAGGGGCTGCGGAAGAAGCTGTTGCCGACACTGAAATCCACACGCCGTGACGGCGGCAGATTCGCCGACGGCATGGAAAACGCGTTCTGATCGGTCTTGCGCACTGTCGCACTGCCGCCGGAGCGGGCTTCACCGGGTTCGGCCTGGGTGAATTTCGGGGCGTCATCGCAGGCACTCAGGCCCAGGGCCAGAAACAGTGCGGACAAGCGAAGAGGCAGCGAGGGCATCAGACATCCTGCAAGACGAGCAAAACAAGGGCGCAAAGTCTAACAGGGGATGGGAATTTGAATAAGAGGAATTATCGTTTGCTTGATGTGGGACAGGATTTTCACTTGAGACCGCGGTGCAGCCATCGCGGGCAAGCCACGCTCCCACAGGGATTGAAGGTGTACACAGAGACAGTGAACGCCAGAGAACCTGTGGGAGCGGGCTTGCCCGCGATGAGGCCTCCAGCATCACCCTAAAAACCGATGTAAAAAAGGCGACCCGAAGGTCGCCTTTTTACTCACTCAGCCAGCGTTGATCAGAATTCGTGATCAGCGTTGTCCGGGTTCAGGTCGTTGATGCCCAGTTTGCCAGCGGCGGCTTCGATCGAACCGGTCTGCTTGACCAGGGACGCGATGGCGTCACGGACGATCTGATTGCCCGCGGTGTTGCCGGCAGCGATCAACTGGTCGTAGTGCTCACCCTTGTTGGCGTGATCAACCATGAGCTGGATCTTGGCTTCGGTGGCGGCCAGGTCGTCTTTGAGCGCGGTGTCGGCAGTCGGGTCGGCTTTGGCCACCAGGGACGACAGGCTGGCGCCGGTCATTTTGGTGCCGTCGACGCGAGTGTATTCGCCCAGGTACACGTTACGAATGCCCTTGGCATCGTAGAAGTGCGAGTTGTGGGTGTTGTCGCTGAAGCAATCCTGTTCGTCTTCCGGGGAGTTGGCTTCCAGGGAAACCTTCATGCGCTCGCCCGCCAGTTCGCCCAGGGACAGACTACCCATGCCGAACAGCATTTTGCGCAGGCCGGTTTCAGCCGGTTCTGCTTCCAGGGTGGCGCGGTAGTTGTCGGCCACGTTCGGCTTCCAGTTACCGACCATTTCTTCCAGGTCGCTGACCAGCAGCTGAGTCACGGACTTCAGGTAGGCACGACGACGATCGTTGTGACCGCCGGTAGCGCCTTTGCCTTCCAGGTAGTCCGAAGCCGGACGGTTGCCAGCACCTGGGCCGGTACCGTTCAGGTCCTGGCCCCAGAGCAGGAATTCGATGGCGTGGTAGCCGGTGGCGACGTTGGCCTCGGAACCGCCCAGCTCGTTCAGGCTGGCGAGTTTTTCCGGGGTGATGTCTTTGACATCGACCTTGTCTTCGCCGATCTGGACTTCGGTGTTGGCGATGATGTTGGCAGTGGCACCCGGGTTGCCCAGGGCGTGTTCGTAGGATTTGTCGACATAGTCGATCAGGCCTTCGTCCAGCGGCCAGGAGTTCAGCTGACCTTCCCAGTCGTCAACGATGGTGTTGCCGAAGCGGAACACTTCACTCTGCAGGTAAGGTACGCGAGCGGCAACCCAGGCAGCCTTGGCGGCTTTCAGGGTGTCGGCGTTCGGCTTGGCGAGGAAGGCGTCGACGGCGGTTTGCAGGGTCTTCGCGGTGGATTCGGCATCGCTGTAGACGGCGAACACGATGTCGGCGTAATGGGCGACAACGGCTTTGGCAGCGGCTTCGTCGACTTTACCGGCAGCGGCAGGCACAGCGGCTGGAGCAGCCGGGGCAGCCGCAGTGCTGGCAGCTGGCGCGGCAGCTTTTTCTTGGTCTTTACCTTCGCCGCAACCGGCGAGGGAAATAGCGATGGCCAACAGACTGGCGGTAGCCAGAGGCATACGAATCATGGCGAACATCCTGCTTCGATAGAGGTGGAGTCGTGCAATGCACACGCAAAACTGCGACATAATGCAAATCTTTCGCATTATGTGTAAAGGGTTGTACCTGTAAATATTTCTTATTCAGCGAATGGTTTGCTGCAAATCAAGGGATCGCTCGAGCGGCTGAACGCCGCCGTGCGGTTCTTGACGATTCAGAGGATGGCCGCATTACTGCGTTGGGCCTGCTTGAGGTAAACGCCCAGCTCCCGTGCCGGCAAAGGCTTGCTGTAGTGATAGCCCTGACCTTCGTGGCAGCCTTCGGAAATGATGTAGGCCTCTTGCTCGGCGGTTTCCACACCTTCGGCAATCACCTGCATGCCCAGGCTCTTGCCCAGTTGGATGATGGCGCGAACGATGGTCGCATCGTCGTCGTCATCGAGCAGGTCCTGTACGAAGCTCTTGTCGATCTTGATCTTGTCCAGCGGCAGGCTCTTGAGATAGCTCAAGGACGAATAGCCGGTTCCGAAGTCGTCGATGGCGATCAGCGCGCCGGAGCGGCGCAGGCTGAGCAAGTGCTGGGCCGCGGTGCTGATGTCTTCCATCAGGCCGGTTTCGGTGACTTCCAGCTCCAGGCTGCGCGGTGGCAGGCGGTACATCTGCAGCAGATTGTTGACCACCCGTGGCAGTTCGGCGTGGTGCAATTGAACCGTAGACAGGTTCACCGCCATGCGCAGGTCGGAGAAGCCCTGGTCGTGCCACTCGCGCAGTTGTTTGCAGGCCTGGTCCAGCACCCATTCGCCGATGGCAATGATGGTACCGTTCTGTTCGGCCAGCGGGATGAACAGGTCCGGCGGCACCAGACCGTGCTCGGGGTGTTGCCAGCGAATCAGGGCTTCGACGCCCACCACGCGGTTGTCGCGATAGCTGATCTGCGGTTGGTAGACGAGGTAGAACTGATTGCGGATCAACGCATCGCGCAGGTCTTTTTCCAGCTCGCGGCGGCGACGCATTTCGGTGTCGACGCTGGCGATATAGAACTGATAGCGGTTGCGCGAACGGGTCTTGGCCAGCGTCATGGTCTGCTCGGCCTTCTGCAGCAATTTCTCGGTGCTGTTGCCATCCTCGGGGAACAGGGTGATGCCGATGGTGGCGCGCAGGCGTATCTCCTGATGGTCGAGGGCAAACGCCGCTTCCAGGTCATCGAGAATGCTTTGCGCCAGCTCGGCGGCTTCGTAGGGCTGCTCGATATCGGCCTGGACCAGGGCGAACTGGTCGCCACCGAGGCGGGCGAGGGCGCCGAGGCGACCGCTATGACCGCGTAGGCGATCGGCCAGGGCCAGTAGCAACTGGTCGCCGGTCTGGTAGCTGAACTGCTCGTTGATGCCCTTGAAGTCATCGAGACCGACACACAGCACCGCGACCCGGCGCTGTAACTTGCCGGCGTCGATTAGGATCTTGTCCAGTTGCTGCTGCAATTGCTGCCGGTTCGGCAGCCCCGTCAGGAAATCGTACTGGGACATGCGCACCAGGCTGTTTTCCGCTTCGTGGCGCAGATGGGTATTGCGTTCGATGGATTCGAGCAACTGGTTGGCGGTGTTGATCCAGATGCCCAGTTCGTTGTTCTCGTGCCCCTTGAGCAGCGGGATCTTGTGCTCGCTGGGACGATCCGGATTGATTTCCGTGAGGTGCTCGATGATCCGCGACAGCGGCTTGGTCAGCAGCCAGTGGTAGACCAGATACAACACCAGCCCCATGGCGAGTGCGCGCAGGACGCCCGAGATGAAGATGATCACCGAGCTGACAATGAATCCTTGGCCGTAGTTGGCGGTATCGAGAGTGATGCTCAGGTCGCCGTAATACTCGCTGTAGGGCCCGCGGCCGACCAGCTGGGTGGTGAAGGTGCGTTCCTTGCCAAGAATCAGGTCGGTCAGCCAGCGACTGTTGGAGTGCTGCAATTCGCGGGTTTTTTGCGCGAGCATGGCTTCGTTGGGATGGCCGATGGAGGCCTGGCGTACGGCTTCGTCCTGAAACAGGCCTTCGATCACCTGCATGCCCATTTCCCGGTCCAGGCTATAGACGGCCTGGGTCGAAGGGTCGCGAAACATGTCGAGGATGCGTTCGGCATCGCTGGCGACGGCCTGGCGTGTTTTATAGGCATCGAACACAATCTGCGCGCAGCTCAAGACCACGCCGACGATCAATGCCGACAGGAGTACGACCCGGAGCAACTTCACCGACAAGCTGTTCTTGAGTTCCAGCTTCAAAGGGTTATTCCTTGTTCCGTGCGGGTAGCATCAAGTTGCCATGAGTATTGGCAATCCCGTGATGGCAGTCAAAGGGACAATCATCCTCGGGGGATTTTGCCTGCTGCTTGGCCGATTTGCAGTTGTCCTGGCGAGTTAGCCTATTAGTACTGTGTCGGTTGTCGAGTCCTTCAACTTGAGGGGCGGGGGTGGAGATATTTTCCTTTTGTTGATGTTAGTCGTCCGCGGCGGGGGAGCAAGGGCCGCAAGGCTTGTTTCATCGTCGGAAAATGCCTTGGATTCGGTAGGTTGTTTTGGAATTTCAACGGAGAGGGACATATCCATTTCTTCGGTAACGGCGGCTTATGGTTCCGCTCTTACAGCGGGTCACTTTTGGCAAACGCCCCAAAAGTAACCAAAAGGTCTCGCCCCTTACGTACGGCCCCTCGCTAAGGCTCGGGGTTCCTTCGCTGCGGTATTCATCCGGGGGCATTGCCCTCCGGTCGGCTTCGCTTCGACCTACATGCAATGAGTTCGACTGCGTCGAACGGCGCTGCGCGCCAATCCCCGGATGAACACCTCCGCTCAGCCTGCCGAGGGGGCGGGTGGATCAAGATCAAGAGCTGCAGGCGAGCTAACGCTCGGCCTGATGAGTGGTGAGAAGCGTGGGTGTACGCTGGTCTGCCTTTGCTTTTCTGTGGGAGCGAGCTTGCTCGCGATGGCGGCCTGACAGCCGACCAATCTCCCACGCCTCTAAGCTGATCGTTCCCACGCTCCCGCGTGGGAATGCTGCCAGAGACGCTCCGCGTTACGTTTTTGCGAGTTAGAGCGGTGTAGGAAAGCGCCAGAAGTTTCCCACGCAGTTTTCAGGTTGCCCGTCGGAAGCGGGCTGAATAGCCTTTGGCTGTCGCTGAAAACTCAGCGATCGGGTGTGAGAACCCGGCTACTTATGGTCATCCAGAACCTGTGCACGCATAATCGCCGCCAGCTAGTCCGCTGTCTGTAAATGCGTCATGGCGGCTGTGTGCGGGCAGACTTAGGTCTGGTCCGGGTGTCCATACCGGTTTCTCACCTCGCACATAGCTGCCACCTCTTCACCGCGTGAGAAACGGCTAGTGGTGGCCCCAGCGCTAGAGGAATGGTTTTATGGACAAATTAATCCCCGATCCCCCCTACAACACCACCAAACCCTACACCCCCAACACCATGTTCATGATCGTCCCGGATATGGATACCGAATCCCTGCTGGCCCACGCTTGTGAGTCATTGGCTTCGGCCAACGTCATGGCGAGTGATTTCGCCCGAAAACGAGAAAAGCCCTGCAAGCGTAAACCTGCAGGGCTTCTCGGTCAGGCTGACCATCTCATTAAACCCGGCTAAAAAGCCGGGTTCTTTTGACTGGCGTCGAGCTTAAGCGGTGAAGGTTTTGCCTTCGAACTGCTCAGCCACGAACTTCCAGTTGACCAGGTTCCAGAACGCTTCGACATACTTTGGACGCAGGTTGCGGTAGTCGATGTAGTAAGCGTGTTCCCAGACGTCGCAGGTCAGCAGCGGGGTGTCGCCGTTGGTCAGCGGGTTGCCGGCGCCGATGGTGCTGGCCAGGGCCAGGGAACCGTCAGCCTTCTTCACCAGCCAGCCCCAACCGGAACCGAAGGTGCCGATGGAAGTCTTGCTGAACTCTTCCTTGAACTTGTCGAACGAACCGAAAGCCGCGTTGATGGCTTCAGCCAGAGCGCCGGTTGGTTGACCGCCGGCGTTTGGCGCCAGGCAGTTCCAGTAGAAAGTGTGGTTCCAGACCTGAGCGGCGTTGTTGAAGATACCGCCCGAGGAAGTCTTGACGATTTCTTCCAGGGTCTTGCCTTCGAACTCGGTGCCTGGCACCAGGTTGTTCAGGTTCACGACGTAGGTGTTGTGGTGCTTGTCGTGGTGGAACTCCAGTGTTTCCTTGGAGATGTGCGGCTGCAGGGCATCGTGTGCGTACGGCAGTGGCGGCAATTCGAAAGCCATGATGATTCTCCTAATCAGGTCAGTTGCGGTGAGCGCAAGGCCGATCACGGGCGGCCAGACAAGCGCCGGGGAGTTTGTACTCTTTGCGGCGCAGGGAGTCGGATCATAGCACCGGGGGGGCGGCATAACCACGCAACAACTGTGTGGAATAGAGGTTCCGCGAATCAGCTGGTCGCGATCAACTGCAGCGCTACGGCAAACATCATCATAGCCACCAACAGATCGAGTATTCGCCAGGTGCTGGGCCGGGCGAGCCACGGTGCCAGCCATGCCGCACCGAGCGCCAGGGTGAAGAACCACAGCAGCGAGGCACTGGCCGCGCCGACGACATAAGCGCCGGGCTCGGTTTGTTGTGCGCCCAGGGAGCCGATCAGCAAAACGGTGTCCAGATAGACATGCGGATTGAGCAAGGTCACCGCCAGCGCGCTGAGCATGACCGCCCGCAGCGAGCGTACGGTTTGGCCTTCGCCTTGCTCAAGGCTCTGTTTCGAAAAGGCGCGGCGCAGTGCCTGGCTGCCGTACCACAACAGGAACGCTGCGCCGCCCCAACGGGCGATGGCCAACAGCGTCGGATTCTGCGCCAGCACCGTCGCCAGGCCGAATACCCCGGCGGCCACCAACAGGGCGTCGCAGGCCACGCAGAGCGCCGCCACCGGCAGGTGATGTTCACGCCGCAGGCTTTGCGCCAGGACAAACGCATTCTGGGTGCCGATCGCCATGATCAGGCCGAAGGCCACGAGCAGCCCGTTCACATAACTTTGCCACATGATTTTTTACTCCGCGTTGGCTGCCAGATCCCGCAGCACTAGCAGGGCTCGGTCGGCGTCGGCCTGGCCGACAAACAAATGGTCGTGGTAGTAGCCGGCAATCACGTTGCAGCTGATTCCTGCCTGGCCAAGCGCCGTGGCGAATGCAGCGGTCAGGCCGACCGCTTCGAGGGCCGAATGTACGTTCAAGGTGATCCAGGCGGCGATGTAGTCGAAGCTGAATCCGGCTTTTTCGGCGTGGGAACGCTCGAGAATCACGGTCAGGCCTTCCTGCTCGCGGAAGCTGCCGACAATCTCCAGATCCTTGGGCAACTTGCCGTCGCGCAAGGTGCAGAACACGTATTCGCCGGCGTTGAGTTGCGGGCTCATGCTGCGCAGCAGCGTTGCCAATGAAGTTTCGCCAGCCATGTGGATGATCCTTGTTCAAGAGTTCTTGATGGTCATTGTCCTTGTGAAGGCTGTATAAGAAAAACCAATCTTGCTGATCGCTCATTAGGAAAACTGATGTTCGACTATAAATTGCTTTCTGCCCTGGCCGCCGTGGTCGAACAGGCTGGTTTTGAACGGGCGGCCCAAGTGCTGGGCTTGTCGCAATCGGCGATATCCCAGCGCATCAAGTTGCTGGAAGCGCGGGTTGGCCAGCCGGTGCTGGTGCGGGCCACGCCGCCAACGCCGACGGAAATCGGTCGACGGTTGCTCAACCACGTGCAGCAGGTGCGATTGCTTGAACGGGATTTGCAAAGCCTGGTGCCGGCGCTGGATGAAGAGGGCCTGCCGGAACGCCTGCGGATCGCCCTGAACGCCGACAGCCTGGCCACCTGGTGGGCGCAGGCGGTGGGCGAGTTTTGCGCCGAACAGCATCTGCTGATGGATCTGGTGGTCGAAGACCAGACCGTCGGCCTCAAGCGCATGCGCGCCGGTGAAGTGGCGGCCTGCGTTTGCGCCAGCGAGCGGCCGGTGGCAGGTGCGCGCAGCGTGTTGCTGGGGGCCATGCGTTACCGTGCGCTGGCCAGCCCTGCGTTCATTGCCCGGCATTTTCCGCAAGGCGTACGCGCCGATCAGTTGGCCCGAACCCCGGCGCTGGTGTTTGGCCCGGACGATTTCCTGCAGCATCGCTACCTCGCGTCCCTCGGCGTCGAGGGTGGATTCGAACACCATTTGTGCCCGTCCTCCGAAGGTTTCATTCGTCTGACGGAGGCCGGGCTGGGCTGGGGTCTGGTTCCGGAACTGCAGGTGCGCGAGCAACTGGAAAGGGGGGTATTGCAGGAGCTGCTGCCAGATAAGCCGATCGATGTGCCTCTGTACTGGCATCATTGGCGTAATGGCGGCCAGTTGCTGGGGCTGCTCACCGATCAATTAGTCAGCGCATCGAAGCAATGGCTGGTGCCTTGGAAGCAGCCTTAAGCGTCAAGCTGCAAGCTGCAAGTGAAGCGCTTGCGGACCGTTTTTAACTTGCAGCTTGCAGCTTGAAGCTCGTGGCTGCATTTGTTGGAGCAATTCATGAAGATTCTGGTTACCGGCGCAAGCGGCTTCATCGGCGGGCGCTTTGCGCGTTTTGCCCTGGAGCAGGGCCTGGACGTGCGGGTCAACGGTCGCCGGGCCGAGAGCGTGGAGCATCTGGTACGCCGGGGAGCCGAGTTCATCCAGGGTGACTTGAGCGACCCGGAACTGGCGCGCGAGCTGTGCTCGGACGTCGAGGCCGTGGTGCATTGCGCCGGTGCCGTCGGTTTGTGGGGCCGCTATCAGGACTTCCAGCAGGGCAACGTCCAGGTCACCGAGAACGTGGTCGAAGCCTGCCTGAAGCAACGGGTTCGGCGGCTGGTGCATTTGTCGTCGCCGTCGATCTACTTCGATGGTCGCGATCATCTGGGCCTGACTGAAGAACAGGTGCCCAAACACTTTAAGCACCCTTACGCCGCCACCAAGTACCTGGCCGAACAAAAAGTCTTCGGTGCCCAGGAGTTCGGTCTCGAAACCTTGGCCCTGCGCCCGCGTTTCGTCACTGGGGCCGGAGACATGAGCATCTTCCCGCGTCTGCTGAACATGCAGCGCAAGGGACGCCTGGCAATCATCGGCAACGGTCTGAACAAAGTTGATTTCACCAGCGTGCAAAATCTTAACGAGGCGTTGCTCAGCAGTTTGCTGGCCAGCGGTTCCGCGTTGGGCAAGGCCTACAACATCAGCAACGGCACGCCGATTCCCCTGTGGGACGTGGTTAATTACGTCATGCGCAACATGGAAGTCCCACAGGTCACCCGCTACCGTTCCTACGGCCTGGCCTACAGCATGGCGGCGCTCAACGAGGGCGTGTGCAAGTTGTGGCCGGGGCGCCCCGAGCCGACGCTGTCGCGTCTGGGCATGCAGGTCATGAACAAAAATTTCACCCTGGACATCAGCCGCGCCCGGCATTATCTGGATTACGATCCCAAGGTCAGTCTCTGGACGGCGCTCGATGAATTCTGTGGCTGGTGGAAGGCCCAGGCTGTTCGCTGACGCTCGAACAACGATCCCTGACTGAACCGGATTCGGGCTTGGGGGTCAATGGTTGCGGCTGTGGGGTTTATACTGCGCGGCATTAAGCCACTATGTGATTCACTAAGGTTGATTCAATGTCCATGCGAAACGATGCCAACGACGACTTCGATGATGTACCGAGCCTGCGTGCAGACGTTCTCGATGACGACTTTGCGCCCACCGCCCGCACGGTCGTGCATTCGCGCACGGCGCCGGTGGTGAAGGTCAAGGCGGCGAGTACCGGTGCCTTGTGGGCGTTGGTCGGGGCGTTGTTCTTTGCGTTCGCGGGCCTGGCCTGGTGGAGTTTTCAGCAGATCTCCCTGATGGAACAGCAACTGGTGGCGACCCAGGAAAGCTTCGCGCGAATCAGTGAGGAAGCGGCAGGGCGCCTGCAGGATATTTCCGGCAAGGTTGTTGCCAGCCAGACCAGTGTCAACACCGACAGCGAGGCCTTGAAGCTGCAAATCCGCCAGCTGGAAAGCAAGCTCCAGGACCAGAACGCCCAGCAGCAAGGTGTTGCCGGCCAGGCCTCGGACCTGGACAAGCGACTGGCACAAATGACCGCGCAAACCACCGAACTGGACAAGCGCCTGGTGCAATTGACTGCCCAGGACACCGAACATCAGACGGCCAATACGCAGTTGCAGGCCCAGGTCAAAGCCTTGAGTGCTGAACTGGCCGCCCTGAAAAGTGCCCCGTCGGACTCGGAAAAATTCGATGCACAGTTGAAAAACCTGGGCGCCGATGTTGCCGCACTGAAGAAGCAAGGCAATCCGAGCGCTGCCATCGAGCGTCTTGAACAAGACATGATCGTGCTCAAGAGCGTGCAGGACAACCGTCCGGCGGTCACACAGGGCTCGACCAACACGGCCGAGTTCGATGCCTTCCGCAGCCAGGTCACCCGCAACATCAATACCCTTCAGGCGCAGATCCAGAACCTTCAACAGCAACTGCGCGCCCGACAGTAATTGTCTGCTCCAGAAGCATTTGTGGCGAGGGAGCTTGCTGTGGCGAGGGGGCTTGCCCCCGTTCGGCTGCGTAGCAGTCGTAAATCCGGTAGCGCATTTAATCTGTTGAATCGCGGTGAATGGATTCCGGGTGGCTTCGCCACCCAACGGGGGCAAGCCCCCTCGCCACAAAAATCTATGACCACGTTCTGGCGAATATTCGTACATATCCCCATCCCGTCTACGCTCTTGAAACACCATCAGGAACGAGGGATGCGCAATGGGGTTTCTGCATAGGTTCACCTTGCTGTGCGGCATGTTTTTGTTGTGCCTGGGCCAGGCGCAAGCCGCCGGGACGGAAAAGGACGACAGCAAAGCGGCCATTGCCCTGCTGGAAAAAGCCCTGGCTTACTACCACCAGAATGGCGACAAGGCCCTGGCGGCGTTCAGTCGCCAGGGTGAGTTTGTCGACAAGGACCGTTATGTCTTCGTGCTCGACACCAAGGGCGTGATGCTCGCCAGTGGTGGGCCGTCGTCGGCGCTGATTGGCCGGGACGTTTCGGAAGTGCTTGGGCCGGATTTGCAGAAAACCTTCAAGGACGCCCTGAAAGTGCCGGAAGGCAATGGCATTCAGCAGGCTGAATATCGCTGGCAGAACTGGAATGACGGCAAGGTTGAGCGCAAGCACGTCTACTACCAGCGCATCGGCCAGCGGATTCTGGCGGTCGGTTATTACCTTCCACGGGCCTCCGCCGAACAGGCCATGGCCTTGCTGAACAAAGCGGCCACCGATCTGGCCAAGGACGAAAAGGGCACCCTGACGGCGATCAACGCCCTCAAGGGCGGCTACCTGCAGGATGATCTGTACGTATTTGTCGTCGACCTGGACACCCAGCGTTACGTGGCTCACGGCACCAACCTGCGGTTGATCAATACCGACTTCAGCAAGATCGTGGACCCGGAAGGCAAACCGGTGGGCGAGCCGATTCTGGCGTTGATGGCCAAGCAGGATGATGGCGAATACGAGTACCGCTGGAAAAACCCGGTGACTGGCAAGGTCGAGAACAAGCACGCCTACCTGAAGAAGGTCGGGCATTTTCTGGTGGCGGTCGGGTATTACAGCCCTTGATTATATGGTTTCAATGAGGACGCCATCGCGGGCAAGTCGGATCGCCGCACCGCCGCTCCCACAGGTTTGAGTGTTGACCACAGATTTTGTGAACGACATCAATACTTGTGGGAGCGGGCTTGCCCGCGATGCAGGCGCCTCGGTCTATCTATCGAACCTTGTCCTCACGCCCACGCAACAACATGTTCGGCATGGCAATCGCCGCCGCCAGCCCCAGCAATGAAACAGCCGCGCTGACCGTCAGCAAATGCCGGAACGTCAGCAACAATTCGGCACGCAAGGCGTTCTGCGCATCACCCGGCGCGGCATTCAAACCGTCCAGCAACACATTCCCCGAACTGCCTTCGGCAATCAGCGACGAGTCGGCCAGGTGCGCAAAACTCGAGTCCTGCAACAACGCCAACAGCAGCGCCGACATCAACGCCACACCCACGGCACCACCCAGCGAACGGAACAGATTGGTGGTGCTGGTGGCGACACCGATATCCCGCTGGTCCACCGAGTTCTGCGTGCCGACCAATGACGTGGGGAACTGCATGCCGGAGGCAATCCCGCAGAGCAGCATGAACAGACTGCTCACGACGAACGCCTGGGGCGGGCTGAACGCCATGCCGATAATCGAGGCAGGCATCAGCGCCGCACCGCTAAGGATCATCGGTTTGTAGCGCCCGGTCACCGAGGTGCGGCGGCCGGCGAAATACGCGCCGATCGGCAAGCCCATGGCCAGGGGCAGCAGATGCAGGGCGGCGCTGTCGGCACCGGCGCCGGTGACGCTCTGAAAGCGCAGCGGCATCAATACGATCAGCGAGATGGCCTGGAAACTGGTGAAGAAAATCGTGCACCAGCACAGGATCGCGTTGCGGTTGGCGAACAGATGCATGGGCAACAACGGCTCCCGTGCCCGCCGCTCGTGGGCGACGAACAGCCCCAGCACCAGCACCGCACTAGCCAGCAGCGCCAGTACTTCGGCGCTGCGCCACGAATGGCCCTGACCGACCTGGGTGATGCCCAGCAACAATGCCGTGAGCCCGATGATCATCAGCATGGTGCCCAGGTAATCGATGATCGGTTTGCGTTGCGGAATCGGCAGGCCCACTAGCGTGCGATGGGCCACCAGCCAGGCACCCAGGCCCAGCGGCAGGTTGATCAGGAACACCCAGCGCCAGGACAGGTATTCGGTCATGTAGCCGCCAAGCACCGGGCCGGCGACGCTGGCCACGGCATACATACTGCTGAAATAGCCCTGGTAACGACCGCGCTCCCGTGGCGGCACGATGTCCCCGATGATCGCCTGGCTCACCGAAATCATCCCGCCGGCCCCGATGCCCTGGAGGATCCGCGCCAACACCAGTTGCTCCATGCTCTGGGCCATGCCGCAGAACACCGACGCCAGGGTGAACAGGCCCATGCCGAACAGCATCAGCTTGCGCCGCCCGTACAGATCGCCCAGTTTTCCGTAGATCGGCACCGCCACGGTCATGGCCACCATGTAGCCGGAAATCACCCAGGCGAGCAGGCTGACGTCCTTGAATTGCGCGGAAATGGCTGGCATCGAAACAGCGACGATGGTCTGGTCCAGCGCGCCGAGAAAGATCGCCAGCATCAGGGCGATCAGCACGCTGCGGATGGCGGGTTTGGGCGTTTCAGGCTGGTGGAGATTGGTCACGGGAAAACCTGCGGGCGGTGATTGACCCGCACGAGGCAAGGCGAGCGGGAATGCTCGCCAGTGTAAGTCGGTAGGAGGCTATTCGATAGCCTCATAAGGAAGACCGACGTAGTTTTCTGCAATGGTTTTTCGACCCGCTTCGGAGCCGACAAAATACTCCAGCTCCGACTCGGCAATGCGCTGGCTAAAGGCATCGTGGTCATCGAAACGGTGCAGCATCGAGGTCATCCACCAGGAAAACCGCTCGGCCTTCCACACCCGGCGCAGGCAGATTTCCGAGTATTTCTCCAGCAGATCAAGGCGATCGTCGCGGTAAACCTTGAGCAGGATGTTGAACAGCGTGCTGACGTCACTGGCCGCCAAATTCAGGCCCTTGGCGCCGGTGGGCGGGACAATGTGCGCGGCGTCACCGACCAGGAACATGCGCCCGTACTGCATGGGTTCGACGACGAAGCTGCGTAGCGGCGCGATGCTTTTTTCGATGGACGGGCCGGTCACCAGTTTGTCTGCCAACTGTTGTGGCAGGCGCGACTTGAGTTCGTCCCAGAAGCGTTGATCCGACCAGTTATCCACATGATCGCTGGTGGGCACTTGCAGGTAATAACGGGTGCGCGTCGGCGAGCGCATGCTGCACAGGGCAAAACCGCGCTCGTGGCGGGCGTAGACCAGCTCTTCGTGGGCCGGCGGGGTGTCGGCCAGGATCCCGAGCCAGCCGAACGGATAGATCCGTTCGAAGACTTTCAGGCTGTCGGCTGGAATCGATTGCCGTGCCACTCCATGGAAGCCGTCGCAACCGGCGATGTAGTCACAATCGAGACGATACAGTTCGCCGTCTTTCTCAAAAGTGACAAACGCTTCGTCGGTTTTCATGCCATGGGGAACGACGTTGTCGGCTTGATAAATCGTCTGCGCGCCGGCCTCCCGACGAGCGGCCATCAGGTCGCGGGTGACTTCGGTCTGGCCGTAGATCATCACGGTCTTGCCACCCGTCAGGGCGTGCAGATCGATGTGTACCTGGCGTCCGTCGAGGGCCAGTTCGAAGCCGCCATGGACCAGTCCCTCGGCGTCCATGCGCTGACTCACACCGGCCTGACGCAACAGCTCTACCATGCCTTGTTCAAGCACGCCGGCGCGGATTCGGCCGAGCACATAGTCCGGGGCCTGACGTTCGAGAATAAGGGTGTCGATGCCGGCGTTGTGCAGCAATTGGCCGAGCAACAAGCCAGAAGGGCCTGCACCAATGATGGCGACTTGGGTTTTCAGCGTTTTCATTGTTCTTATGACTCGCAAGCTTCACGCGACCAGGGCCGGTGAATTATTTTTATGGATCGAGTGCTTGCATTTTTCCCTTGCGAGTCTGTCAATTGAAGGTGAAAACTGAGCCGATAGCTGTACATTCTGCCAATCGGTGCGATTATCGCCCGTCATCTACTCCGAGGCCTGGATTGAAGTGATGAACAAGCCTGACCTGCCTTCGATTCCGGTGTTCAAGCTCTACGGTGAAAGCCTGGATTGGCCGACCCCTGACTTGCTGCACTGTGAAACCATTTCCAAACGCAGTCGCGAACATCATTGGGAAATCAAACCTCACCGCCACGCTGATTTGTGCCAGTTGCTCTTCGTGTTCAAAGGTCAGGCCGAGCTTGAAATCGAAGGCAAGCGTACGCAACTGTTGGAACCGGCCATCCAGATCCTGCCACCGCTGTCGGTGCACGGCTTTCGCTTTTCCGAGGACGTGGAAGGGTTTGTCGTGACCCTGGCCGCGCCGCTGATCGCCCACCTGCAGATGCAGTTGGGGCAATCGGTCAATGCCCTGGCCCAGTCCGAAAGCTACCCGGCAGGCAAGGACGCCGAGTACCTCAACAGCCTGTTCAGCGCCTTGCAGAACGAATACACCAGCCATCAACCGGCGCGGGAAATGCTCATGCATTCGCTGGTCAGTGTGATCGTGGTGTGGGTCAGTCGCCAGGTGATCCAGCGCCGCACCGCCATGGCGCGACCGCAGCGGGCCCGGGAATACCTCAACGGGTTTATTCAGCTGGTGGAAGAGACCTATCGCCAGCACGTCAAGGTCGAGGACCTGGCGCACCGACTGGGGATTTCCGTGTCCCACCTCAACGGCACCTGCCGTGAGCTGGCGGGGCAACCGGCGTTGCAGATCATGCACGAACGGCAATTGCTGGAGGCCAAGCGTTTGCTGACCTACACCAGCATGACCATTTATGAAATGTCCGACGTGTTGGGGTTTTCCGATCCGACCAACTTCACGCGCCTGTTCCGGCGTCGTGTGGGGATTTCGCCCAAGGTGTTTCGCGACCGCTTGAAGGCCGATCAGGACAACGAAGCCTGACCCCCTTCGTTAGCGGAGGGCGTTGAGGGTGGCGTTGTGGGGGATACAGCGCTCGAAGTTGCAGCTCGCGTATTCACGGGGCAGGTTGCGCAGTTGCTCGACGCGCCAGGCCGCAGCTCCGTATAGCCCGAGCGTGACCGCACAGGTGATGAAAATCGCGAGGTATCTTCTTGTTTTGATGTTCATGGCGTTGACCTCTGAACGAATACCTTTCGGTATTACTTTGAGCATAGGTCAGCGCGGGTGAGTTACCAGCAAAGCACGTTATGGATGTACCGCGACATTCAGAACCCTGATACCTCCCACAGGGTTTCCATTCACAACCCGATATCCCACTCCGGTTCTTCGGGAAACCTCACCACCAGAAAATCCAGCAAGCTGCGCAACGCCGCCGGCATGTGTTTGCGCGAGGCATATACCGCATACACGTTCATTTGCCGGGGTTCGGCCGTCGGCAGCAGGCGAATCAATTCGCCGCTGTGGATGTACACGCCGGCCTGGTACGTGGGCAGCATCGCCACCCCGGCGCCGGCGATCGTTGCACGCAGCAGCGTGCTGGCCTCGTTGGCGCTGATGTTGCCCTGCACCGGTACTGAAACCTGCTCGCCGTCCTGCTCGAAATGCCACAGGCTTTTGCCGAAGTAGGAGTGGGTCAGGCAATTGTGCTGGCTCAGGTCCTCGACCCGTTGCGGCGCCGGATGCTCGCGCAAGTAAGCGGGGGACGCGCAGATCACCGAGCGGCAAACCGTCAGGCGGCGGGCAATCAGGTTCGGGTCCAGGTCGTTGCTGGTGCGGATCGCCAGGTCGATGCGCTCATCCACCAGGTTCACGGTGCGGTCGAGCATCTGCATGTCGATGCTGACGCCGGGGTAGCGTCGGACATACGCAGCCATGGCATCGGCCAGTTGCGCCTGGCCGAAGGAGGTGCTGACGCTTATCCGCAGCAGGCCGCGCGGTGCGTCATCCGGTTCGCTGACGGCGGCCTGCATGTCGGTGGACAAGTCGAGCATCTGCCGACAGCGGGGCAGGATCTCGGTGCCGGCGGCGGTCAGGCTCAACTTGCGCGTGGTGCGATGCATCAGGCGCGCGCCGACCCAGTCTTCCAGTTCCGCCAGATACCGCGATACCACCGGCCGCGACAGCTCCAGATGATCGGCGGCGGCCGACTGGCTGCCGAGGTCGACCACCGTGACGAACACGCGCATTGCTTGTAGACGATCCATGATTTGCCCGCTTTCAGAAACAAACTATGTTCAAGCATCGCATTTTTTGTACTGACTCAGGCAACTAAGCTCTGTTCCATCGCCAAGCAAGGCATTTGGACAACGGAGCAACAGATGATCGGTTTCACCACTTTAAAGCGCATTGTGCTGGCGGTCGCCGCCCTCGGTTTCTCCGCCCATGCAGCCGCCTCGACCCTGACGCTGGATGTCTACAATCCCGGCGAAAAAGCCATCTTCCCAGTGACCTCGGTACTGGTCAGCGGCGAGAAAGAAGCGATCCTGGTGGATGCGCAATTCGGCAAATCCCAGGCCGAACAGGTGGTGGAAAAAATCCGCGCCAGCGGCAAGCAACTGACCACCATCTACATCAGCCATGGCGATCCGGATTACTACTTCGGCCTCGACACCCTGACGGCTGCGTTCCCCAAGGCCAAAGTCCTCGCCTCACAGCCGACCGTCGACCACATCAAACGAACCGTCGACGGCAAACTGGCGTTCTGGGGCCCGAAAATGGGCACCGACGTGCCGGCCAAAACCATTGTGCCGGGTGTGCTCAAGGGCGACAGCCTGATCCTTGAAGGGCAGAAGTTGCAGGTAGTTGGTCTTGAGGGCCCGCAGCCGGATCGCAGCTTTGTGTGGATTCCGTCGATCAAGGCGGTAGTCGGTGGTGTCGTGGTGGCGCAAAACATTCACGTGTGGATGGCTGACACGCAAACGCAACAGTCCCATGCCGATTGGTTGGCTACGCTGCATTCCATTGAAACCCTGAAACCGCAGATGGTGGTGCCGGGTCATTACCTCGGCGAGAGCGATCGCTCCCTGGCCGCCGTGCAGTTCACCGCCGCTTACATCAAGGCCTTCGACGAGGAAACCGCCAAGGCCAAGGATTCTGCCGCGCTGATCGCGGCGATGAAGAAACGCTTTCCGACCCTGGGTGATGAAAGCTCCCTGGAACTGAGCGCCAAGGTCGCCAAGGGCGAGATGAAGTGGTAACCGGAAGTACATGAAGCCGAAGCAACTTTTGAGATGAAAGTGATTACCTGTGGCGAGGGGGCTTGCCCCCGTTGGAGTGCGAAGCGCTCCCCTGCATTCTTCAGCTACACCGCATGCAGTAGGTTTTACGACTGCTACGCAGCCGAACGGGGGCAAGCCCCCTCGCCACAAAGGTTACATCGATCGCACAAGTTACAAGTCAACCCACTGGAGAACGTCATGAGCAAAATCGCAATCATCGGTGCCACCGGTCGTGCCGGTAGCCAACTGCTGGAAGAAGCCCTGCGTCGCGGTCACAGCGTTACCGCCATTGCCCGCGATACATCGAAAATAGATCCGCGTGAAGGTGTGGTCAGCAAGGCCGTCGATGCCCTTGATGCCGCTGCGTTGCAAGCTGCAATTGCGGGCCATGACGTGGTTATCAGCGCGGCGCATTTCGCCACGCTGCCTGCCAGCGCAGTCGTAGGCCCGGTGAAAAAAGCCGGGGTCAAACGTCTGCTGGTGGTGGGCGGGGCGGGTTCGCTGCTATTGCCCGATGATACTCGAGTGATCGATAGCGAAGGTTTCCCTGAGGCTTACAAGGCAGAGGCCAGCGCCGGTGCAGAATTCCTCGCAAGCTTGCGTGAAGAGCGGGATCTGGACTGGACCTTCCTGTCGCCATCGGCCGAATTTGTCGAGGGCGAGCGCACGGGGAAATTCCGCCTCGGTCAGGATGATTTGCTGGTAAGCAGCGAAGGGCGCAGCTGGATTACTTTTGCCGACTACGCGATTGCAATGCTCGACGAAGTGGAAGCGCCGAAGCATTCGCGGCAGCGGTTTACCGTCGGATATTGAGTTCACTGGTCATTTGTAGGAGTGAGCCTGCTCGCGATAGCAGTGGAGCAGTCAACATTGATTTTGAATGTGAATCCGTCATCGCGAGCAGGCTCACTCCTACAGGGTGGAGCATCAGAGTTGTACGGTTTTACCGCGACTGCGCCTGCTCCACCAACCAGCCCATCAATTCCCTCAACTTCGGCGAAGGTCCTGGTTTTTCGGGGAACACCAGGTAATACGCAAGTCCGGTCGTCACTTTCAATTCGAATGGCATGACCAGCCGCCCGGCGTTCAGGTCATCGCCGATCAGCGACCAGTCGCCAATCGCCACCCCCGTTCCCTGGGACGCCATCGACATCGCCAGGTCCAGTGTTTCGAAATGCTGGCCCTTGCCGACATTGGTCAAATGCACATCCGCGGCTTTCAACCAGGCTTTCCAGTCCCGTTCGTCGCGGGTCGGGTGCAGCAGCAGGTGCTGTTGCAGATCGGCTGGGGCCTGCAGGGGCATAGGGCCTTCGAGTATCGGTCTGGAACACACCGGCGTGAGTTGTTCGTCGAAGAGTTTTTGCGACATCAATGAATCGTCCGGCGGTGCGCCGTACATCACCGCCGCATCGAATTGCTCGCGATGAAAATCCACGCCGTGCTTGACCGTGGTGGTCAGCTCCACCGGTACGTCCGGGCGTTCCCGTTGCCATTGCAACAGACGCGGCAGCAACCAGCGCATGACGCAGGTCGGTGCCTTGAGTTGCAGGGTTTCGCGCTTCTCGCCGATCTGTTCAACGGCCTCGTCGATCAGGCCGAAAATCTGCTGCACCCGTGGCAGCCATTCCCGTCCCTCGGCTGTCAGGTCCAGGCCTCGGGCCAGGCGGATGAACAGTTCATAACCCAGATGATCTTCCAGCCCGGCGATCTGTCGACTCACCGCGCCCTGGGTGATGTGCAGCTGTTCGGCGGCCCGGGTGAAATTGCAGCACTGCGCGGTAATCAGAAAAGTGTGCAGCGCCGGCAGGGGAGGCAGTCGTTTCATTGGGATCCAAGGTATGACGTGAGGACATGGCTAGTATGACTTTTTATCCATTGTTGCGGCTACCTGTCGCCCGTTCCAATGAGGCCATTCCCGGGCCTGCAAATCCAATCTAAACACAGCGCACGCCCGGCGTCTCAAACGAACAAAAAGGGCAACGACATGGCGACGTGCGGCGAAGTATTGGTCAAGTTACTCGAAAACTACGGGGTCGAGCAGGTGTTCGGCATTCCGGGGGTGCATACCGTGGAGCTGTATCGCGGGCTGGCCCGTTCGAGCATCAACCACGTCACGCCGCGCCACGAACAGGGCGCCGGTTTCATGGCCGACGGCTACGCCCGCACCAGCGGCAAACCGGGTGTGTGCTTCATCATCACCGGCCCTGGCATGACCAACATCACCACCGCCATGGGCCAGGCCTATGCCGATTCGATCCCGATGCTGGTGATCTCCAGCGTGCAATCGCGCAGCCAGTTGGGCGGCGGTCGCGGCAAGCTGCATGAGCTGCCGAACCAGGGCGCACTGTGCGCCGGTGTCGCGGCGTTCTCCCACACCCTGATGTCGGCTTCCGAGCTGCCGGGCGTGTTGGCCCGTGCCTTTGCGCTGTTCCAGGCGGGCCGTCCGCGTCCGGTGCACATTGAAATTCCGCTGGATGTCCTGGTTGAAGAAGCCGACGACTTGCTCAGCAGCCTGCCGGTCAACATCGACCGCGCCGGTGCTTCGCCGAGCGCCGTGTCGCGCATGACTGAATTGCTGGCCGGCGCCAAGCGTCCGCTGATTCTCGCCGGTGGCGGCGCCATCGACGCGGCCGTCGAACTGACTGAGCTGGCAGAACTGCTGGACGCGCCGGTCGCCCTGACCATCAATGCCAAGGGCATGCTCGCTTCCGGCCACCCACTGCTGATCGGCTCGACCCAAAGCCTGGTCGCCACCCGTGCATTGGTCGCCGAGGCCGACGTGGTACTGGCCATCGGCACCGAACTGGCCGAGACCGACTACGACGTGACCTTCGCCGGTGGCTTCGAAATTCCTGGCAAGTTGCTGCGCGTCGATATCGACCCGGACCAGACCGTGCGCAACTACCCGCCACACGTGGCACTGGTGGCCGACTCGCGTAACGCCGCCCAGGCTTTGCTCAGCGCCCTGTCGGACAAACCCCTGGCCGAGCGCCGCAACGATTGGGGGCAAGTACGTGCCGCTCGTCTGCGTGAAGACCTGGCCGCGGCCTGGGACGCACCGACCCTGGCCCAGACCCGTTTCCTCGAAACCGTGCTGCATGAACTGCCGGACGCGGTGTTCGTCGGCGATTCGACCCAGCCGGTGTACACCGGCAACCTGACGTTCAACCCGGAGCGTCCGCGTCGCTGGTTCAACTCGTCTACTGGTTACGGCACCCTCGGCTACGCCTTGCCGGCGGCGATTGGCGCCTGGCTGGGTGGCCGCGTCGAAGGTGGCGCGCGTCCTCCGGTGGTGTGCCTGATCGGCGACGGCGGCCTGCAGTTCACCCTGCCGGAACTGGCCAGTGCCGTTGAAGCGCGCACCCCGGTGATCGTGCTGCTGTGGAATAACCAGGGCTACGAAGAGATCAAGAAATACATGGTCAACCGCGCCATCGAACCGGTGGGCGTGGACATCTACACCCCGGACTTCATCGGTGTAGCCAAGGCATTGGGTTGTGCTGCTGAAGCGGTCAGCAGTGTCGAGCAGCTGCGCGGCGCCTTGCGTGTGGCCACCGATCGCCAGGGGCCGACCCTGATTGAGATCGACCAGACCCAGTGGATGCAGGCGGTGTCGAAATGACTTTCCCTACGACCCTGGATGGCCTGTACATCAACGGCCAATGGTCGGCCGGCAACGAACACCTGCGTGTGATCAACCCGGCGACCGAAGCCCTGTTGACCACCGTCAATGGCGGCGATGAGCGCGCCGTTGATCAAGCCGTGAGCGCGGCGACCCAGGCGTTCGCCGACTGGTCGAAAACCACGGGCGTCGAACGCGGTGCGATTCTGCGCAAAATTGCCGTGGGCGTGCAGGCCAATCGTGAAAAGCTGATGCACTTGCAGTCGAGCAACAACGGCAAGCCGCAATTCGAAGCCGCAATCGACGTCGATGACGTGATTGCCACGTTCGAGTATTACGCCAGTCTGGCCGAGGGGCTGGATGCGAAACAGGACTGCGCCATCGAGCTGCCGACCGACGATTTCAGCGCTCGCCTGCGCCGTGAGCCGTGTGGTGTGGTCGGCCTGATCGTGCCGTGGAATTTCCCGATGGTCACCACCGCGTGGAAACTCGCCCCGGCCCTGGCCGCCGGTTGCTGCGTGGTGCTCAAACCTTCGGAAGTGACGCCGCTGCCGGAGCTGGAACTGGCGGCGATCATTGCTGAAGCCGGGTTGCCAGCAGGCGTGTTCAACCTGGTGTGCGGCACTGGCCTCGCGGTTGGCGCGCCCCTGTCGGCAGACTCGCG
Organism: Pseudomonas sp. GL-RE-26; assembly: GCF_019956275.1. NCBI lineage: Bacteria > Pseudomonadati > Pseudomonadota > Gammaproteobacteria > Pseudomonadales > Pseudomonadaceae > Pseudomonas > Pseudomonas sp. GL-RE-26. Next base: position 35,272 of record NZ_JAHBDI010000008.1, on the reverse strand, counting down.
CATCGCGAAAATTTCCTTCACCGGCAGCAATGCGGTCGGCGTGCAGGTCATGCAACGGGCGGCGGAAACCGTCAAGGGCGTTAGCCTGGAACTGGGCGGCAAATCGTCGTTGCTGGTGCTGGCCGATGCCGATCTCGACCTGGCGGTGGAAGTGGCCTGTGGCGGTGGTTTCTTCAACGCCGGGCAGATGTGTTCCGCCACCAGCCGCGTGCTGGTCGCCGATGAACTGGCCGATGAATTCCTGAGCCGAGTGAAGGCTCGTGCCGAAACGATTCGCGTGGCTGACCCGTTCGACCCGAACGTGGAAATGGGCGCGCTGGTCAATCAGGCGCAATACCAGCGCGTGCTCGGTCACATCGATCGCGGTTTGAGCGCCGGCGCCAAGCTGGTTTGCGGTGGCAATCGCCCGGCCGACCTGCCGCGCGGATATTTTTTGCAGCCGACGGTGTTCACCGAAGTGCCCCTCGACAGTGCGCTGTGGTGTGAAGAGATTTTCGGCCCGGTGATCTGCGTGCGCAGTTTTGCCTCTGAAGCCGAGGCGATTGCCCTGGCCAACGACAGCCAGTTTGGCCTGGTCGCCAGTGTGGTGACGCGCAATGCCGAAACCGCCGACCGCGTCGCCAACGCTTTGCAGGCGGGGCTTGTGTGGATCAACGCGCCGCAGGTGATCTTCCCGCAGACCGCCTGGGGCGGCTACAAGCAGAGCAGCATCGGCCGCGAATTGGGGCCGTGGGGCTTGCAGGCTTTCCAGGAAATCAAACACGTAATCCGGGCGGTCTGAAGGCACGAAAAAGGTGAGCACATGCCTCCTGTTGAGGCATGCGCTGGCGTCATGGCTTCAATGAGTTTTTATCGATAGTCAGGTGTTTTACACGACCTCAGGATGAACTCGCTGGCTCAGCCAAGCCCCCGAAAATACGAGGGATAACGCTGATCCAGTCGCGCGGATGCAACAGTTTCGACCTGCCTCATACCTACAAAAACAAAGGGAGTCCGTAATGGGCGAGCATGATCTGAACAGACGTCAATTTATCAAGACCGTGGGCGTAGCCTCGGTTGCAGCGGCAGCCATGAGCATGCCGTTCATCAAAGCCAATGCCAGCGACACACGTTTTGCCGGCAAGACCCTGCGTTTGCTGACCTGGTCCGATGACACCGGCCTGGCTGCTCTGCGCAACATCGCCGCGACCTTCGAAGACAAGTACGGCTGCAAGGTCATCGCCGACCGCACCGGCAGTACCTCGGAAATGGTCGCCAAGCTCAAGGCCGGCGGTGATCGTCCGCAGTACGACATCATCACCCTGGCAGGTGTCGGCGCCGAAGGTCTGGCCGCCGCCAACCTGCTGGAAAAACCCGACCTCAACCGCATTCCCAACCTCGTCGATGTACCGGAGAAATACCGCACCGGGGCCAATGGTCACGGTATCGGTTACCTGCTGTGGTGCAACAGCCTGGTCTATAGCACCCGCACCCAGAAACAAGCGCCGGACAGCTACGCGGCCCTGTGGGATCCAGAACTGGCCCCGAACATCTTCCTGCCGCCGCCGAACTGGACCGAGGCCATGGACCTGATCATCATCGCCGCCAAACTGGCCGGTGGTGACGAACACAACATCGAGCCTGGCTTCAAGAAACTCGCCGAGCTGAAAGATCGTGTGGTGACCCTGGGCGAAAACCCCAACCAGATCGCCGAACTGTTCCGCACCGGTTCCCTGGACATGGGGGGCCTGTACGCACCGGCCTTCTTCCCGAAACAGATCCGCGACCCGAACTACGGCCTGGGCGCCACGTTCGGCATGAAGGAAGGTTTCTACACCGACCTGATGCTCTCGGTAATGCCGAAGAACCGTCCGGGCGATACCGACATGGCCTACGCCTTCATCAACCACTCTCTGGACCCGCTGGTGCAGGGCAAGATGGCTGAAGACATCTATAACGGCCCGGTCAACGCCAAGGCGATCATCTCCGCCGAAGCACGCAAGAGCCCGTACATCCTCACGCCGGAGCAGATTGCCGAGAAGGCGATCATGCACGACAACGCCTTCCTGGCGACTGTGCATGACCAATGGATTCGTCGTTACACGGAAATCTTTTCTTCCTGATTTCTGAGGTTCAAAGATCTTTTGTGGCGAGGGAGCTTGCTCCCGCTCGGCTGCGCAGCAGCCGCAAAACCAGGCACTGCGATCCATCTGGATCAACGCGGTGAGTGATTGGGGCCGCTTCGCGACCCAGCGGGAGCAAGCTCCCTCGCCACAGGTTCTTGCTCAATCTCAGTCTTGCTGCTTTCCATTGACGAGACCCTTTGCTATGGAACACCAACCTCTGACTCATCCGGTGAGTGCCGCCCCCGTGCGCGCCGCTCGGGGTGTTTCGCCAACGACGCGCGCCTGGCTTTTCCTCTCGCCGTCGATGCTGTTTCTTGGCGTACTGATTGCCGCGAGCCTCCTGGTACTGCGCATGAGCGTGGGCACCAAAGGCGCGGAATGGTCCGGGTTCAGCCTGGCCAGTTACGCCCAGTTGCTGGAACCCTATTACCTCAAGTCGCTGATGCTGACCCTGCGCCTGGCGCTGATCAGCGCGGTGATCGCAGTGATCCTGGCGATCCCGGTGGCCTACACCATGTCGCGCCTGACCTCGCCGTTCGTGCGGCGGATCTTCCTGGCGGCGGTGTTGCTGCCATTGCTGGTCAACCTGCTGCTGCAAAGCTACGGCTGGCTGGTGATCCTCGGCCCCGGTGGCATGCTCAACCAGACCCTGATGGGCCTGGGCCTGATCAAGCGCCCGATCATGCTGTTGTACAACCAGAACGGTGTGTTGATGGGCCTGGTGCAAACCGCCTTCCCGCTGGCCGTGTTGCCGATTGCCAGCGCCATGCGCGGTGTCGCCCGCAGCTACGAAGAAGCTGCCGCCACCCTCGGCGCCAGTCGCTTCCAGGTGTTCCGCCAGGTGGTATTGCCGATGAGTCTGCCGGGGATCATTACCGGTGCGACCCTGGTGTTCGCCTACAACGCCAGCAGTTTCGTGGTGCCCTTGCTGCTCGGTGGCCGGCGCGTGCCGATGCTGGCGGTGATGGTGCATGACCAGATCGCCCCGCTGATGAACTGGCCCGCCGCATCCGCTGCCGGTGTGGTGCTGATCGTCACCACCCTCGCGATCATGACCTTGTCCGAATACATCACTGGCCGTCGTCGCCGCATGCTGGAGGCTTCGCAATGAGTACCCTGATCAAGAAGCGCCAGTCGCTGTTGCCGGGTGATACCGGCAAGTTTGCCGGCATCCTTTCGGGCTTCATCCTGCTGCTGGCGGTACTGCCGATCCTGACCATGATCGTCATGTCGTTCAGCGGCGCGTCGAACCTCGACTTCCCGCCGAGCAGCTACAGCCTGCAATGGTACAAGGCCGCCTGGCACACCTTCGTGTCGCCGGACGCCAGCGATGTGCTGAGCCTGGGCAAAGCCATGTCCACCAGCCTGATGGTGTCCTGCCTGACCATGGTCTTCGCGACCATCATCGCGGTGCCGGCGGCGTATGCCCTGACCCGTTGCGAGTTCCGTGGCAAGGCCGTGGCCCTGCAATTGATGTCGTTGCCACTGGTGTTCCCGATGGTGGTATTGGGGCTGGCGTTGCTGCTGGTGTTCGACAGCCTGCCGTTCCAGATGACCACCTCGCGCCTGGTGATTGCCCACGTGATCCTCGCGTTGCCGTTCGTGGTGAAGAACTGCACGGCGGCTATGCTCTCCATCGGCAGCGAAGTCGAAGAGGCCGCGCAAATGCTCGGTGCTTCACCGCTGCGGGCGATTGTCGATGTGGTAGTGCCGTTGATGAAGTCGGGGATCTTGGCGGGCATGCTGCTGGCGTTCATCGTCTCGTTCAACGAATTCACCGTGACCTATTTCCTCTACACCATCGACGTCATGACCGTGCCGATCTGGATGTACAGCCGCACCGTGTCTTCGCTCGACCCAACCGTATTTTCGTTTGCCGTGCTGATCGTGCTGATCGACTTCGTCCTGATCTGGGCGCTGGAGAAGCTAGTCGGTGAAGGTGGCGTTTCGTTCTAGCTTCTGCCTGGAGGTGCCTGCGCTCGATCATGCTGCGTTAAAAGTCAGCTCAGAATGCTCATTGACTAAAGTCAACTCCGCTTCTTCGCAGACTTTTGCCTTGCCTGATCTTCGCTCGGCAACCTCCAGCCAGAACCATTATTCTTGAGGTGATTCACATGTCTGGTCTGATTCTGGAAAACGTCGAGAAACATTACGGCTCGGCCTGCGCGGTAACGGATGTGAACCTGCATTTGCCCGAGGGCAAACTGGTGTGTTTCCTCGGCCCTTCGGGCTGCGGCAAAACCACTTTGCTGCGCATGATCGCCGGCCTTGAAACCCTGACCGGCGGCGAGATCCGCCTGGACGGCGAAGACATCGGCAACACCCCGGCGCACCTGCGCAACTTCGGCATGGTGTTCCAGTCCCTGGCGTTGTTTCCGCACATGACTGTGGGCGAGAACATCGCCTATCCGCTGAAACTGCGCGGGGTCAGCAAGGCTGACCAGCAGGCGCGGGTGGTGGAGTTGCTGGAACTGATCCAGCTGCAAGCGATGATCAATCGTCCGGTGGCCAAGCTGTCCGGCGGCCAACGCCAGCGCGTGGCGATTGCCCGGGCGATTGCCTCGCACCCGAAAATCCTTCTGCTCGATGAACCGTTGTCGGCGCTGGACGCCAAGCTGCGCGAGTCGATGCAGGTGGAAATCCGTCAACTGCAACAACGCCTGAACATCACCACCATCATGGTGACCCACGACCAGCGCGAGGCCATGACCATGGCCGATATCGTGGTCGTATTGGGTGAGCACAAGGTGCAGCAGGTGGGCACGCCGATCGAGATCTACCGGCACCCGGCCAACGAGTTCGTCGCGGATTTCATCGGCTCGGGCAACATCTTCCCGGCCACGGTGCTGGGTAACGGCAAGGTCAGCTTGCCGGGCGGCGATGCGCTGCAAGTACCGATCTGCAGCAGCATTGTGGCCGGTGAAAAGGTGAAGATGCTGATTCGCCCGGAAGACCTGCAACTGTCGGCTCCGCAGGCGACAGCGGGCAACCGTCTACTGGGCAAAGTGACCTTCGTGCGCGATATCGGCGCGACCATCGAGACCACGGTGGAGTGTTCCGGGGTGTCGTTTACCGCGCTGAGCACGCCTTGCCAGGGCTTTGGCCTGAGTGTTGGTCACCCGGTGTCGGTGACCTTGCCGGTGGAGGCCTGCCGGGTACTTGGGGCCTGATCCGGATTTGATGTTGGCCTCACTGGCCTCATCGCGAGCAGGCTCGCTCCTACAGTTGATCTGAAGTGTTCACAAGTATTGTGTTCGCAGGAGATCCAATGTGGGAGCGAGCCTGCTCGCGATGAGGCCGGTACTGGCTGCAAAAAAGCCGGATCAGACCGACAAGCGCAACCGCGCCAGATCCCGCAACGGCGGAGCCCCGAACAACCGGCTGTACTCCCGGCTGAACTGCGACGGACTTTCATACCCGACCCGATACCCCGCCGCCGAAGCTTCCAGCCCTTCGGCCAGCATCAACCGCCGTGCTTCCTGCAGGCGCAACTGCTTCTGATACTGCAACGGACTCATCGCCGTCATCGCCTTGAAGCGGTGATGCAGCGTCGACACGCTCAGGTTCACTTCCTTGGCCAAATCATCAATGCGCAACGGCTGTTCAAAATTGCTGTTGAGCCATTTGATCGCCTGGCTGATGCGATGGCTTTGACTGTTGGCGATGGCGATTTCGTACAGCCGATGCCCCTGTTTGCTGCGCAACAGGCGATAGAGGATCTCCCGGCGAATCAGCGGCGCGAGCATGGCGATGTCTTTTGGCGTGTCCAGCAACCGTGCCAGACGCAGCACCGCATCAAGCATGGCGGTGTCGAGTTTTTCGACATACAGCCCGCGCCCGGTCGGCCGGGAAGGCACGCCGAGAGGCCCGGCGTCGGCGATCAGTGCGGTGATTTCCGCCGGGTCGATGTCCAGGCGCAAGGCCAGGATCGGTTCCTCAGGCGAGACATCCACCACCCGTCCACTGAGCGGCATCGAGACCGAGACCACCAGGTAGTTCAACGGGTCGTAGTTGAAGTACTCGTTGGCCAACTGAACTTCCTTGCGCCCCTGGGCCATGATGCACAGCGCCGGTTGCGCGAGCACCGGGGCGAACTCGTGGGACTGGCTGTGGCGTGACATGAATAGCGAGCCGATGGCCGTGGCATAACTGCCATCTTCGGCGGTGTTGCGGCGAATGATCGCCGCCAGTTCCGCACGCTGCTTTTCCATGTCGGTGTCCAGCGGGGCTTGAAAGTGATCGAGCGACGACATGCGAGGCATCCTCGGCAAGGCATGGAAGGAATGGAGCAGAGCATAAGTTTGTGCAAGTGGCAGCGGTAGACACATCCTGTCAGATGCTTGCCTGATTCTGCTCGGGGTCGACCGGCGGTGTAGCCACTAGAGCCTTGTGCCGCAAGAACTTGCTTGAAACTCGTGTGGCAGAACCGTGACAGGGTTTTACAGCTTGTTACAGGCTGGCGATGCAGTTTCGCAGGATTGTGCAACGCGCCGGCAGGAATCGACTAACGAGACAGGCGTCGCGGCCCTTAACCTTTGATCCTGTCGCAGCCCGTCCCCCGGCTGCCACGCGACTCCCCGGGAGGGTTGAACATGTCCACGCAAATCCCCGTCAGTCATATGGCCTTCGTTCGAGCGCGCGCCGGGCGTTCGACGGAACTCGGTGTGCGCCTCAGCGCCCTGATCGAACCATCCCGCGCAGCGCCAGGCTGCCTGAGCTTTGCCTTGCAGCATTCGCAGTGCGACCCGGAACTGTGGCTGGTGTCCGGTTTCTGGAGCAATCAACAGGCCATGACCGCGTACTTCAGCACGCCGGCGATGGAGATTTTTGCCGAGCTGGTGCAGGAGCTGGTGGTCAACAGTCTGGATTTCCACACCTTCAAGGATGTCTCGGCGGCGCAGGCCCTGGGGCAGTCCGCAGTCGCGGTACACAAACTGGCCGGTTGAGGGTTTAATGACAGCATCTCAACCAGCCAGGACTCGCGACATGGCACGTAAAGCCTTTGATCACTTCGAAGCTGTTTCCGCTGTAGTACCGGGCGAGGGTGGTTACCACGCCGCTATCGCCGTCAAAGCGCTGGGTGGTTCCGGCGCCCCGCGTTTTCACAAAGTGCTGGAAGGCCAGACCTTCAAGACCGCTCATGAGGCCGATGATGCGGCCGCCAAGGAGCTGACCCGTCTCAAGGACGTCAAGGAAAACACCGACCTGCTCTGGTGATCACTTCACCGCCCCCGGGCGGTACATCTTGAATAACGCCTCAGGCCCCAGCTGGAAATAATCCGCCGGCCCGCCGCCGCGCAGAATCGGTTCTGCCGCGGCGGTGTCGTATATCCCATCCTTCAACAGCCATTTGGCGATATGCACGGCGACCACTTCGCCGAGGATCAGCCAGCTCGGCACCACATTGCCGTCCGCCCGTTGCAACTGGATGATCTGCGTGACCTTGCACTCGAAGGACACCGGGCTCTCGGCCACCCGTGGCACCTGAATGACCTTCGAGGCAGCGGTTGTCAGCCCGGCCAGTTCGAATTCGTTGACCTGAGGCTTGACCATGGCGCTGCTCTGGTTCATCTCCTCGGCCAGCGGCCGCGTGGCCAGGTTCCAGGCGAACTCGCCGGTTTGTTCGATGTTGTTCAGGCTGTCTTTGCGCCCGACGCTGGAAAAACCAATGATCGGCGGGATGTAGTTGAAGGCGTTGAAGAAGCTGTAGGGCGCCAGGTTCAAGCGGCCCTCGGCATCCTGTGAAGAAATCCAGCCGATGGGGCGCGGGCCGACGATGGCGTTGAACGGATCGTGGGGCAGGCCGTGGCCGTTGGCGGGTTCGTAGAAGTGGATGTCGTCGGGCATGGGAAGTGTTCCAGAGGGCAACATTTGAAGAGCGGACATAGTGCTAGGGCCAGACGCTGATTTCCAGTCTGATATAGAGCCCTGTGGGAGCGAGCTTGCTCGTGATTGCGGACTGACATTCAGCATAGATGTCGACTGAATGTCAGTCATCGCGAGCAAGCTCGCTCCCACAGGTTTTTCGGCCAACCCTGAGATTTGCTTTACCCCAGAAACGACTAAGCCCGGCCGAAGCCGGGCTGTGAGTTTCCCTCCACGATCAGCCGATAGCTTCAGCGCTACCGGTTTTGTCGAAACCGTCGGCAGCGACAGCGCCCGCGGTGCCGGTTTTATCGAAGCCGTCCGAGGCATAGGTGCCCGAGTGGCTGCGTTCGATGGCGGCGCTGGCACCGGATTCGAAGGAGGCCGAGCCGGTTTTGTCGTAGCCATCGGCGGCGAACGTGTTGGCGGCCAGTACGGAAAGGGCCAGGGCAAGGATCAGTTTGGTTTTCATGGTGGTGACTCCCGTCTCGTTGGCGTTTTGTGAAAAAAGCCAAGACGCCAGATATATCGATTAAATTTCGCAATTAAATCCTGCTACTTATCGATTAATTGGATGTTAAGGCCGTCAGGCTTTTTCGCTTTCAAGGACTGAGTGAGCGCATCGCAATGAATCGATCAGGCCGTTAAAGGTTGGGCGGCAAGCATTAACACGTGATTAATCGGCTCTTTTACCTGGGTGACAGATTTTTCATGAAACCCTTGCCCATTTTTACTACGGCAGCACCAATCCGGGAGCGGGCCGAATCTGGATTTGGCTGTGGTGGTGATTGCGGGGGAGCTTTGATCGCGCAGAACAAGCATGGCAAACGAGAGGTTGCCGAACTGACTTGATGTCGAGTCGGCTCCATTCGCGAGCAATCCCGCTCCCACATTTAACCGGGTTGTTCCAGAAGGAACGCGGTCGAATGTGGGAGCGGGCTTGCTCGCGAAGAGGCCGGTACAGCCAGCTTCGATCTATCTATCAGTCAGTGACAATCCGCGAATGCTTGCGGGTGTCTTTCATGGTGACGTACACCAGCAACGACACGGCAATACACGCGGTCACGTACCAGTAGTAACCCGTTTCCATGCCGATGCTCTTGAACCACAACGCGATGTATTCAGCGGTGCCGCCGAAGATCGAGACGGTCAGTGCATACGGCAGGCCCACGCCCAGGGCGCGGATTTCGGTCGGGAACAGTTCGGCTTTTACCACCGCATTGATCGAGGTGTAGCCGCTGACGATGATCAGCGCCGCCATGATCAGGAAGAACGCGCCCCACCAGGTCTGGATGGTGTGCAGGGTGGTGAGGATCGGCACGGTGAACAGTGTCCCGAGGATGCCGAAGGCAATCAGGATCGGCCGGCGACCGATCTTGTCCGACAGCCCGCCGATGATCGGTTGCAGGCACATGAACAGGAACAGCGTGGCAGCGGAAATGGTGGTGGAGTCGGAGATGCTCATGCCGACGGTGTTCACCAGGTATTTCTGCATGTAGGTGGTGTAGGTGTAGAACGCCAGGGTACCGCCCATGGTCAGGCCGACCACGGTCATCAGTTCCTTGGGGTGACGCATCAAGGTGCGCATCGCGCTTTCCTTGGCTTTTTCTTTCTTGGTGAAGGACTCGGTCTCTTCCATACCGCGACGCAGGTACAACGCAACCACGGCACACAGCGCGCCGATGGCGAACGGGATGCGCCAGCCCCAGGCGTAGAGCTCCTCGGTGGTCAGGAAGTTCTGCAGGACAATCAGCACCGCCAAAGCGATGAGCTGGCCGGAGATCAGGGTCACGTACTGGAAGCTGGAGTAGAAACCGCGACGCTCCTTGGTTGCCATCTCGCTGAGGTAAGTGGCGGAGGTGCCGTATTCGCCACCCACCGACAGGCCTTGCAGCAAGCGCGCGAACACCAGCAGGATCGGCGCGCCGATGCCGATGACTTCATAGCTTGGGCTCAGCGCGATCAGCAGCGAGCCGAAGCACATCAGGTACACCGAGGCCATAAGGGCTTTTTTGCGCCCGACTTTGTCGGCATACAGACCCATCAGCCAGCCACCGATCGGACGCATCAGGAAGCCCACGGCGAAGATCGCGGCGGTGTTGAGCAGTTGGGCGGTGGTGTCGCCTTTGGGGAAGAAGGTCTTGGCGAAGTACAGGGAGAAGGCGGCGTAGACGTACCAGTCGTACCACTCGACCATGTTGCCGACAGAACCGCTGAAAATCGATTTGATGCGACTGGCGGTGGTTCTTTCTTTAGCCGGCGTGGCAGCCGACCCAAGGGGCAGGGCGTTGGAGTTATCCATTGAAGGATCCTTCATTTAATTGTTTTTGTGGAGCGCGATTAAACGCAGCCTGCCAGGGCTATAGCAGGAGCTGTGCCAACGGGGAGAGGGCCGGTTTAGAGGGGGGAGGGTGTTTCAGTGCGCGGAAATCCGCTCATATGCGGCGGGTGGTGAGCGGAAAATTGCTTATCGGGAGGAGGTGCATTGCCTTTGCCGGCCCCATCGCGAGCAATCTCGCTCACACAATGATCGGCGCACACAGATCCCCTGTGGGAGCGAGCTTGCTCGCGATGGGGCCAGAACGGGCACTGCGAAACTCAGTTTTCTTGCAGGAACATCTCTCGGCTCAACCCATGCCGCTGCATCTTTTCATTGAAGGTCCGGCGCGGCAGTTGCAGTTCTTCGAGCACCGCTTTCACATCGCCCTTGTGCCGGGTCAGTGCCGCACGCAGGCATTGCGCCTCGAACGCTTCCTGCTGAGCCGCCAGTGACTGGCCGGGCTCGATGCCCAAGGGCTCCGGCTCACCGAGCCCCAATACCTGACGCTCGGCGACGTTCGCCAGTTCGCGCACGTTGCCCGGCCAGTCGTGGCTCAACAGGTGACTCAACTGCGCGCCGCTCAACGGTGGAAATTTGCGTCCCAGGCGTTCGGCGGCGTTTTGGGCAAAGGATTCGAACAGCAAGGGTATGTCTTCGCGGCGTTCGCGCAAGGGTGGCAGGCGTAGTTCAGCGACGTTCAAACGATAAGCCAGGTCTTCACGAAAACGTCCGGCCCGCGCTTCGTCGAGCAGGTCCGGCTTGGTCGCGGCAATGATGCGCAAATCCACGCGGATGCTCTGGTTCGAGCCCAGCCGTTCAAGCTTTTGCTCCTGCAATACCCGCAGCAATTTCACTTGCTGGGCCAACGGCATGCTTTCGATTTCATCGAGAAACAGCGTGCCGCCGTCGGCGTACTCGAGTTTGCCGATGCGCTTGCCGGACGCCCCAGTGAACGCGCCGCTCTCGTGACCGAACAACTCGGCCTCGAACAATTGCTCGGGGATGGCGGCGCAGTTGAGTGCGACAAAGGGCTTGTCGGCCCGCGGCCCGAAGTCGTGCAGGCAACGCGCGACCAGTTCCTTGCCGCTACCGGTTTCGCCGCGAATCAGCACGTTGACCGGCAGTGCTGCCAGGTCCAAAACCTGTCGACGCAGGGTCTGCAAACCCCGGGACACGCCGAGCAGCGTGGCGTCCAGCTTGGCGCGGTTGTCCGCCTGCTCGTGCAACGCGCGGTTTTCCAGCACCAGCCGGCGTTTGTCGAGGGCGCGGCGCAGGCTGCCGAGCAGGGTTTCCGGGCTGAAGGGTTTTTCGAGGAAATCGTAGGCGCCGTCGCGCATGGCCTCGACGGCCATCGGCACATCGCCGTGACCGGTCAGCAGGATCACCGGCAAATCGGCATCCCGGCGTTGCACCTCGGCCAGCAGTTCCAGGCCGGTCATGCCGGGCATGCGCACGTCGCTGAGAATCACCCCGGCAAAATGCCTGGGCAACTGCGCCAGGCACTCGTCGGCGCGGCTGAACAACTGCACCTCGAAACCCGACAGGCTCAACCATTGCTCGACGGCACTGCGGATGCTGCTTTCGTCGTCGACCACGATCACTGAGTTCAGCATGGTTCATGCACCTCCAGGTCGATGGGCAAGGTCACGGTGAACACGGCGCCTTTGTCATGATTGTCGGCACTCAGGCGCCCGCCGGATTCGTGAACGATGGCAAAGGATACGGCCAAACCGATCCCCAGGCCGTCGCCCACCGGTTTGGTGGTGAAGAACGGATCGAAGACCTTGGACAGGTTCTCTTCGGCGATGCCGCCACCGTTGTCGATCACGCTCAGGCGCCACAATTGTTCGTCGGCTTCGAGGCGAATTTCCAGGCGTTTGCAGGGTTTATCCTGCATCGCATCGAGGGCATTGCGCAGCAGATTGATCAGTACCTGTTCCAGGCGGATCGCATCGCCACGCACCCAGGCCGGGCGGGTCAGGTGCAGCACGGTACTGACCTGTTCATCGCGCAGCCGGGTGTCGAGCAGTTGCAGCGACTGGTCCACCACCGCCGCAAGGTCCAGGCGTTCGCGCAAACCGCTGGGGCTTTTGCGGGCGAAGGTTTTCAGATGGCCGGTGAGGGCGGCCATACGCGTGAGCATTTCATCCACTGGTTTGAGCGCTTTGTAGGCGTCGTCGACCCGGCCGTGGTCGAGCAGCAGGCGCAAGGTCGCCAGCTGCATGCGCTGGGCGGTTAGCGGTTGATTGATCTCGTGAGCCAGCGCCGCCGACATTTGGCCAAGCGCGGCGAGTTTGGCCGATTGCACCAGGCCCTCCTGGGCGGTGCGCAGGTCGCGGGTACGCTCTTCTACAAGCTGCTCAAGTTCTTCGCGACTGCGCTGACGCAGTTTGGCCAGGCGCCAGCGCTGGTTGAGAAACAGCAGCAGGAACACCAGGGTCAGCCATAGCCCGGCTGCGGCGAGGGCGGCGTTTCGGCTGTCTTCGAAGGCGACTTGCGGGCGCCGCAGCAGGTGCAGGGTCCAGCCCTCGCTATTCAGTGGCAGGGATTCCCACAGGTAATCCGCCTTGCCGTCGGGGCCGTCGACCCGAGCCAGGTCACTGTTGTCGTCGAAGCGTCGCAACGATTGAAACTCAAGCGGCGTCAGCGGCTGCTTGTCGTACTGGCGGGTGGCCTTGAGTTCGGCATGATCACTGTCGCTCAGCGGCTTGAGCAGGCGATAGCGCCAGCCCGGCTGGTTGGCGATGAATATGATCCCGCGCGCGTCGCTGACCAACAGGGTGTCGCTGCCCTGGCGCCACTCGCGTTCCAGTTCGGGGAACTCCAGTTTCACCACCATGGCGCCGAGGAACTGGCTGTCGTCATCGCTGACCGCGCTGGAGAGGAAGTAGCCGGGAATTCCGCTGGTCACCCCCACGGCGTAAAAGCGCCCGGTGCCCTGGGTGCGGGTCTGGTTGAAATAGGGACGGAAACCGTAGTTGTGGCCGACATAACTGCTGGGCAAACGCCAGTTGCTCGCCGCTACGGCCAGACCGGTACGATCGAGCAGTTCAAGGGTCGAGGATTGAGCGGCGCCGTTGATCTTTTCCAGTTTGCGGTTTAGCGCATCCTGCTGCTCGGGACTCACCACCCCCTTGAGCGCCGAGCGCAGCTCCGGGTCCAGCGCCAGCACGGCGGGCAGGGCGCGGTAACGTTCGATCAGGGTATGCAGGGACGTGGCATACAGCGCCAGTTGTTGATTGGCGCGCGCCGCGTCTTCGACCATTGACTGGCGCACGGTGTGGCGCATGGCCAGGGTGGCGGCGATGGCGGCACCGGCAATGATCAATAAGGTGTAGAGCGCCAGGCGCAGGGGTCGGGAGGTCGTCAACATGCAGTGAACAACAGGCCAAAATGGGGGAAGGCACCATAGCATGCGAAGGGCGGTCTGCTCTCGCTGGAGTACAGTTATCCGGCCGAAAAAAAACCGGTCTGTCGTTGCCGACAAACCGGTTTTTTCAGCGGACATCAGTGCCGTTTATTGCACTTCTACCGCCAGGCTTTCACTGATCTTTTTCTGCCAGATGGCAGGACCTGTGATGTGTACCGACTCGCCCTTGCTGTCGACCGCAACGGTCACAGGCATGTCTTTTACGTCGAACTCGTAGATCGCTTCCATGCCCAGTTCGGCGAAAGCTACCACGCGGGATTTCTTGATCGCTTGCGCCACCAGGTAAGCCGCGCCGCCGACAGCCATCAGATAAACGGCTTTGTGGTCCTTGATCGCTTCGATCGCGGTAGGGCCGCGCTCGGATTTGCCGATCATGCCCAGCAGGCCGGTTTGCTCGAGGATCTGGCGGGTGAACTTGTCCATCCGCGTCGCGGTGGTAGGACCTGCGGGGCCAACCACTTCTTCGCGCACCGGATCAACCGGGCCGACGTAGTAGATGAAGCGACCCTTGAGGTCCACCGGCAGGGTTTCACCCTTGTTCAGCATCTCGACCATGCGCTTGTGCGCAGCGTCGCGACCGGTGAGCATCTTGCCGTTGAGCAGGACGGTTTCGCCCGGCTTCCAGCTCTGCACTTCTTCCGGGGTCAGGGTGTCGAGGTTGACGCGACGGGCCGACGGGCCGGCTTCCCAGACGATTTCCGGGTAGGCGTCCAAAGGTGGCGCTTCCTGGGCAACCGGGCCGGAACCGTCGAGCACAAAGTGCGTGTGACGGGTGGCAGCGCAGTTCGGGATCATGCACACCGGCAGCGAGGCTGCGTGGGTCGGGTAGTCCATGATCTTCACGTCGAGCACGGTGGTCAGGCCACCGAGACCCTGGGCGCCGATGCCCAGTTGGTTGACCTTCTCGAACAGTTCCAGGCGCATTTCTTCAATGCGGTTCTGCGGGCCACGGGCTTTGAGCTCGTGAATGTCGATGGATTCCATCAACACTTCCTTGGCCATCACTGCGGCTTTCTCGGCGGTGCCGCCGATGCCAATGCCGAGCATGCCTGGTGGGCACCAGCCGGCGCCCATTTCCGGGACGGTCTTCAGCACCCAGTCGACGATCGAGTCGGACGGGTTGAGCATGGCCATCTTCGACTTGTTCTCGGATCCACCGCCCTTGGCCGCCACGTCCACTTCCACGGTGTTACCCGGAACGATGGAGTAGTGGATGACTGCCGGGGTGTTGTCCTTGGTGTTCTTGCGAGCGCCCGCCGGGTCGGCGAGGATCGAAGCACGCAGGACGTTTTCCGGCAGGTTGTAGGCGCGACGTACGCCCTCGTTGATCATGTCGTCCACGCTCATGGTGGCGCCATCCCAACGCACGTCCATGCCCACGCGGACAAACACGGTCACGATGCCGGTGTCCTGGCAGATCGGACGATGGCCGGTGGCGCACATGCGCGAGTTGATCAGGATCTGTGCCATCGAGTCGCGGGCCGCTGGCGATTCTTCGCGCAGGTAGGCCTCGTGCATCGCCTGGATGAAATCCACGGGGTGGTAGTAGGAAATGAACTGCAGGGCGTCGGCAACGCTCTGAATCAGGTCGTCTTGCTTGATCACGGTCATGAGTCGCGCTCCTCTAAAAGACGGGAACATTCAATAAGGTGCTTGCAGCTTGGGTGCATCGGTCGGTTGCAAGCACCTTTCAAGGCACGCCGGGCAAGCTGGCGCGACGCTAAAAAGGCGCGGCAGTATACCGCGCCTCGCGCACAGGCACACGCGCCGGCAGTCAATCGTTGGTCGCATAGAAGCAGCTACAAGCGGCAAGTTTGAAGCTGCAAGAGGAGTGCGTGGCTTTTGTGGCGAGGGGGCTTGCCCCCGTTCGGTTGCGAAGCAGCCGCAAAACCGGTGAAAACAATCCGCCTGACACAACGACCTGTCTGTTACCGGGACTGCTTCGCAGTCCAACGGGGCGATGCGGCGGTCCGACAAGCCCCCTCGCCACAGGGTCGTGCAAGGCTCAGCCCGTCGATCCCGAAAATTGAATGGTCATTTATCGGTCACGCCACTAAAGTGATATGCGGTCTGTAGAGTAGGACGCTCTGTCAGTCTCCTTTCATCTGGTGAGTCAACGATTGACCCATAACGCCATCCAGCGCCTGTTGCTCAAACGTTTCGCCCTCGCGGCCGGCACCTATGCCCTGGCATTGCTGTTGCTGTGGCTGGCGTTTTTTACCGGTCACTACGATGCACCGCTTTCCAGTGTCGCCATCGGCAGCGCACTGGTGGTGATCAGCCAGGCCATCCTGTTCGCGGTGTTCTACAGTGGCTGCAACCTGCGCTTCGCCGACCCCAGTCTGACCGAGGCACAAGTGTTGCTGGGGCTGGGCTGGCAAACCTGGCTGATCGCCCATCTGGACGAAGCTCGGGGCGTGTTCCTGGTGTTTTACGTGCTGATCCTGCTGTTCGGCCTGTTCCATCTGTCACGCCGGTCTTTAGTACGATGCGCGCTGCTGGTGTTTTTCAGTTTCAGTGCGATCACGCTGTGGGAGGGCTACCACTTCCAGCTGCCTGACCCGGCCATGGCGGTGTTGCAGGTCTGTGTGCTGTTCATCGTGCTGGTGTGGCTGGTGCTGTATGCCCGCTATGTGCAGGCTTCGCGACAGCGTATGCGCCAGCGGCGTTTTGCCTTGCAGGCGCACCAGGACACGTTGCGCGGGATGATGCGCCAGCTCGAAGACCTGGTGGCCACCGACGAGCTCACGGGCCTGTTCAATCGCCGGCATTTCCTGCGCCTGGCTTCCCGCGAATTGAACGCCATGGACGCCGGTGTCGTGCATGGCCTGGCGCTGATTGACCTCGACCATTTCAAGCGCATCAACGACCTGCACGGCCATGCCGCCGGCGATCAGGTGCTGCAAGCCTTTGCCGGCGTTGCCAACGCGTGCCTGCGCGACGGCGATGTTCTGGCCCGCTACGGCGGCGAAGAGTTCGTGGTGCTGCTGCCCGATTGCGATGCCGCCAGTCTGACTTCGTGCTGCGAACGGCTGCGCATCGCATTTACCGATGTCGAGCTGATTGGTCTGAATGTGCGCAACCTCAGCCTGTCCGCCGGTATGACCCTGCTGGAGCTGGGCGACGACCTCGATGATGCCCTGCAACGGGCCGATCAGGCGCTCTATCGCGCCAAGCGTGACGGCCGCAACCGGTGCGCGGCAGCGTGGGAGAACGTCGATGCCTGAGCTGCGGGTCGGTGAGCGCCACTGGTCGGTGACGGCGGGCAGCAATCTGCTCGACGTGCTGAACCAGAACGGCGTGCCAGTGCCTTACAGTTGCCGCGCCGGCAGTTGCCATGCGTGCCTGGTGCAATGTGTGCGGGGGTTACCGAGCGACAGCCGCCCCGATGCCCTGAGTGCACAGCAGCGTGAACAGGGCTGGCGGCTGGCGTGCCAGTGCCAGGTGATCGAGGACTTGCAGGTGCACGCCTTCGACCCGCAAACCGATGGCCATCCGGCCGAAGTCGCAGCGATCGATTGGCTGAGTACCACGGTACTGCGCTTGCGGGTAATCCCCCAGCGACCGTTGCGCTACAGCGCCGGCCAGCATCTGGTGTTGTGGGCGGGCAGCGTGGCGCGCCCGTATTCTCTCGCCAGCCTGCCGCAGGAAGACCGTTTTCTGGAGTTTCATCTCGATTGCCGCAAGCCCGGGGAATTCAGCAATGCCGCCAGGCAATTGCGCATTGGCGATCCGATCCGTCTCG
Source organism: Pseudomonas sp. GL-RE-26 (assembly GCF_019956275.1). Classification (NCBI taxonomy): domain Bacteria; kingdom Pseudomonadati; phylum Pseudomonadota; class Gammaproteobacteria; order Pseudomonadales; family Pseudomonadaceae; genus Pseudomonas; species Pseudomonas sp. GL-RE-26. Next base: position 17,807 of record NZ_JAHBDI010000008.1, on the reverse strand, counting down.
GCGAACTGCGCGGCGGTGCCTTGCATTACGACCCTGACTGGCACGCCCGGCCGTTGTGGTTGATGGCGGCCGGCACCGGGTTGGGGCCGTTGTTTGGTGTATTGCGCGAAGCGCTGCGTCAGGATCACCAGGGGGCCATCCGCGTCATCCACCTCGCCCATGATGCCGATGAGCACTACCTGGCCAAACCCCTGCAAGCCATGGCCGCCAGCCGTCCGAACCTGAGTGTCGAATTGTGGACCCCGGCCGAGTTGCCAGCGGCTTTGGCGCAACTGCGGCTTGTTTCCCGGCAAACCCTGGCCTTACTCTGCGGAGCCCCCGACAGTGTCGACGCCTTTGCCCGGCGCCTGTACCTGGCGGGATTGCCGCGCAATCAACTGCTGGCCGATGTGTTCCTGCCCCGTGGTTGAGCGCTGACTTTTCAGACGCGAGACCTGCCATGACCGATGCCATCGAAGTTGAACGCGAACGCGGCCTGTTGACCCTGCGCCTGAATCGCCCGGACAAGAAAAACGCCCTGACCCGCGCCATGTACAGCGACCTGGCCGAGGCGTTGAAACAGGCCGATAGCGACCCCGGGATCAACGCCGTGCTGATCACCGGTTCTGCCGAATGCTTCACCGCCGGCAACGACATCGCCGATTTCATCCAGCAACCGCCGAGCGGCCTCGACAGCCCGGTATTCCAGTTCATGCTCAACCTGCTCGAATGCCGCAAACCGGTGGTCGCCGCCGTGGCCGGAGCGGCGGTGGGCATTGGCACGACGATGTTGCTGCATTGCGACCTGGTCTACGTTAGCCGCGACGCACGCCTGCGCATGCCGTTCGTCAACCTTGGTCTATGCCCCGAGTTTGGTTCCAGCCTGATCCTGCCGCGCCTGCTCGGACAGGCCAAAGCGGCGGAGTTGTTGCTGCTCGGTGAAGGGTTCAATGGAGAACAGGCGGCCGCGTGGGGCATTGCGTCCGAAGCGCTGGGCAGTGGCGAAGAAGCTTTGGCCAAGGCGCGGGAGATGGCGCTGCGCTTCGAGTCGCTGCCGCCGGAAGCGGTGCGCATCAGCAAGCAATTGATGAAGGCGCCGGACCGGGAACTGTTGCGCAAGGTGATTGAGGAGGAGGGGGCGTTGTTTACCCAGCGGCTGCGTTCGCCGGAAGCGTTGGCGGCGTTGACGGGGTTTATCAAACGACACTGAGTCTTCGCTGACTGGGCCGGCCCATCGCGAGCCTGCTCGCGAAGGCGGCAGTTCAGCCAGTACAAATTCAAAATCAGAATGCAAAAAGCCCCGTCATTCACATGGCGGGGCTTTTGTTTTTCAGCGCTCTGTCACTCATTCATTGATGTAACTCGACGGTAGGAGCCCAGTTTACCGTTAGTCGGAACTGTCATTTCTATCAGCTAGTTCTCAGCAAGGGTAAAGACTTAAGTTTTGTACTCGCTAATTTTTACGTGCCAAGGAGTGTTATCAAATGAGCGAGTTAGAAATTCCAACAATTTTGAAACCTCGAGATGGAGCTACAACTACTGTAGATCCGGACATCGAAATCAAATGCACGCCGGGTGCCAAAGTGATGATTTACGGATTGTCGAGTTTGACTGAGTGCACAATCGGTAGTGATGGTTTGTGGAAAGGGCGGCCAGCTCGAAGTCTGGTGCCGAAAAAGCATACCTTCCATGCAGTGCATGTGACTGACGATGACAAATCGAAACCATCCCCCGATGTTACTTTCACGGCATCAAATCATTGAAGCAAAAAGCCCCGCCATTCACATGGCGGGGCTTTTGTTTTTCAGCAACCGGTCACTCAGACCATCGGGTCGCCAACGTGCAGGATCTTCATGCCGTTGGTGCCGCCGGTGGTGTGGTAGCTGTCGCCTTTGGTCAGGATGACCCAGTCGCCTTTCTGTACTACGCCGCGCTTGACCAGCTCGTCGATTGCCTTCTGGCTGACTTCGTTCGGCGCCAGCGAAGCCGGGTCGAACGGGATGGTGTACACGCCACGGAACATTGCCGCGCGAGCCTGGGCTTCGCGGTGTGGGGTGAACGCGTAGATCGGCACCGAGGAGCGAATGCGCGACATGATCAGCGGGGTGTAGCCACTTTCGGTCAGGGCAATGATCGCCTTCACGCCCGGGAAGTGGTTGGCGGTGTACATGGTCGCCAAGGCAATGCTCTCGTCGCAGCGGGCGAATTCCTTGCCGATGCGGTGGCTGGAGGTCTTGCTGGTCGGGTGCTTTTCGGCGCCGACGCAGATACGCGCCATGGCCTGAACGGCTTCCAGTGGGTACAGGCCAGCAGCACTTTCAGCCGAGAGCATTACGGCGTCGGTGTAGTCGAGCACGGCGTTGGCTACGTCGGACACTTCGGCGCGGGTCGGCATCGGGTTCTGGATCATCGACTCCATCATCTGGGTCGCGACGATCACTGCCTTGTTGTGGCGGCGTGCGTGCAGAATGATTTTCTTCTGGATGCCCACCAGCTCGGCGTCGCCGATTTCCACGCCCAGGTCACCACGGGCAACCATCACCGCGTCGGACGCCTTGATCAGGCCGTCGAGGGTTTCGTCGTCGGCCACGGCTTCGGCTCGTTCGATCTTCGCCACCAACCAGGCAGTACCGCCGGCTTCGTCGCGCAGCTGACGGGCGTATTCCATGTCGGCGGCGTCACGCGGGAAGGAGACCGCGAGGTAGTCGACTTCCATTTCCGCGGCGAGCTTGATGTCGGCCTTGTCTTTTTCAGTCAGGGCCGGAGCTGTCAGGCCGCCACCGCGACGGTTGATGCCTTTATGGTCGGACAGCGGGCCGCCGATGGTCACGGTGCAGTTCAGTTCGGTGGCCGTGGCGGTATCGACGCGCATCACCACGCGACCGTCGTCGAGCAGCAGCTCGTCGCCCACGCCGCAGTCCTTGACCAGGTCCGGGTAGTCGATGCCGACCACTTGCTGGTTGCCTTCGGTCAGAGGATGACTGGTGGAGAAGGTGAATTGATCACCGATCTTCAGCTCGATCTTCTTGTTGGCGAACTTGGCGATACGGATTTTCGGGCCTTGCAGGTCGCCCAGCAGGGCGACGAAGCGACCGTGCTTGGCGGCGAGCTCACGCACCAGCTTCGCGCGAGCCTTGTGCTCGTCGGGAGTGCCGTGGGAGAAGTTCAGGCGGGCGACGTCCAGGCCAGCCAGAATCAGCTGTTCGAGAACTTCCGGCGAGTTACTGGCCGGGCCAAGGGTGGCGACGATTTTGGTACGACGGACGGACATGCAAAGACTCCTGAGTTCAAGCGCTGAGTGAGGCTACTATGCTCCGAAGTTGTAGTCATTGTTCGTTTGCACTACTTATTTCTTTCTTTATTGAACCCTGCAACTTTGCGTCCCGGCAGCCTGAAGATTTCCGACCATGGGTCGATACAGCGTTCAAGACAGGAGATTTCCCCATGCGTTTCGTTCTCATTGCCGCCCTTGCCGTCAGCGCCCTCAGCGTCACCGGTTGTACCCGTTGGGCGATGAACCACCATTTGAATAACGCCTACAGTGCCTATGACCGGGGCAATTGCGAGCAGGTGATGCTCGAGCTGTCCAAGGTCGAACGCGACAGCCGCGCGCGGCCATATGTGTGGCCGGAAGTGTCGATGATGCGCGGCCTGTGCCTGGAGCGGCAGAAGATGTACATCGATGCGGTTCAAACCTATCAGTTCATCATGGCGTCCTACCCACAGAGCGAATATGCCTATCGCTCCCGTGCCCGCATCGAAACCCTGCAGAGCCTGGGCCACTACCCGACGCGCAGTGCCGCAGCGGCAAAACCGACGCAGTTCTGACGGCCGTAACCCTCTGATCGCTGACTCCCCTACGGTGGTGAGCTATAGTCCAGTGAACCGGTTTTAGAGCGTTGCCTCTGATGAACCGGGGCAACACCTGTGACCGGCACAAGCAGGACTCTGCGCTACAAGGACTGGCGCACCGGAAGCGGGGAGAGCGGGCAAGACTTATGCATACCCGTTCCGAAGCAGTAGTGCGGCTCTGCTTAAGGGCCTTGCATAGCGAAATTGCACATGTTCACCGACCGCCGAATCGAGCGGCATCAACTGCCGTACTTCCTGAAAGTGTTCAACGGCATCACCGGCAAACCCATCGGCTACCTGGGCAATGTCTCCGAAGACGGGCTGATGCTAATCAGCCAGTTGCCGATGATGATCGGCGCGGACTTCAACCTGCGCCTGAAAATTCCCGCCAGCGAGGGTGGCCTGCGGATCATCGACCTGCAGGCCTATTGCCTGTGGTGCCACGAAGACGCGACCCCCCGACATTACGACGCCGGATTCAGCCTGCAACGGGCGCCACCGGAATATGGGCAACTGGTGGAGGCATTGAAGCAGTACTTCAGCTTTCTGCCGTTGCCGGCTTCAGCCTGAAGAACAAAAGAGCGCTATCTGCAGCAATTCCGGGAATTCAGGTTTCCTCTAAGAGTTGCTGCAGCTTGCGACTTTTTGATCCCTTGATTTTTACAATCGTAGCTAGCACTCGCTAGCGATTGCCCACCTGCAAGAACTCCCGATGCAAGATCAGCATTGCCTGACGTCGTGACCTTTCGTCCAGTTACATTCGATAGATTCGAAATCTGGGTATTACAACGTTCTGTTTTATGCCGTTTTAATATTAATTACTGTCATTTTTGACAGTGGTTTTTCATTGTCTCAGTGAGCTATGTTTCGTGCGCAGTCTTTCATTTGATATTTTTTAGGAGATAGTGAAATGAGTGGCGAAAAAGAAGTTGTGGCGAAAAAACCAGGAACCTCGGAAACGGAAAAGCTTCCTGGGGTTTTTTGGGATGGCGTTGAGGTTTTAACTTATCACCATCAGCATGTGCGTGTTTCTGAGTTGAAGGGTGAAATTCGCTATCAATTTAAATTGAGTGGTTCTCGAGTGTTGTTGAGGACTGTGGATTATATGTTGACTACTAGGCCGACTGGGACGAACTGGAAAAGGGCAAATATAAATTTTGAGCTCAGAAGCCTTGATTCTCAACGTGTGAACTCCCCCGATACAATGCAGCAGGACACGCAGCGGCATCCATATAATGCAGAGGCTAGCGTCAACTTTTCAGCGGCGAACGGCGCGAGTTTCAGAGTTGGGGTTCAGTATGATGGAACTAACAATGATACCAGTGAGACAGACCACTGGGGGCCGTGGAGGGAAATAATTCCGCGGGGGTGAAGTGAGTCGGTACCATTTTTCCGATTAGTGCTTTTTGAGGTTTTAGAGGGTTTCAGTTGTTCAGAAATATAAGAGACAACTGATCATAACTCTGTAGTGGATGGCGGCATATACAAATTGTATCCTTAATCGTGTAGGCTGTGCGTATGCCTATGTGAAATGTGCTGCCATCAGTTTTTTTAATGTCTGGTCCATGTGGTCGTTAGATGGAAAGGAGTATTGCGTGGATGATCAGATGCATAATGTGATTAACTAATATTGTCGATTGTGATCGAATGACCGTGGGTGTTATTTTTAACGGATTTAGTGTCGTAGGTTAAAGCTTGAAAACGCTCATAGCGTTCCGTTTTTTTTCCAGCTTAGATAGCGCGTCAACATATCCATGCCCAATTCACGGGGCAGGGCGTCCAGTACCGATACCCCATGAGCGCTTAACCGCTCATGAAGTTCGGCCCGAGCATTCAAATAACTCACTGTGCCGCAATAGTCCAGTGCCTCGGGCAAGGTTTGCACCGGTGTTTCCCGCAAATTGTCGAGCACGTGTTCGCGCAGGCTGGCGACCAGCACCCGATGCTGTTGGTTCAGGCGTTGGACAGCCGTGAGCAGTTCATCATCATCCTCATCGCGCAGGTTGGTCATCAGAACCACCAGCGCCCGGCGTTTCTGCCGGGCGAGCAATTGAGTGATGGCGGCTTGATAGTCGGCGCGGTATTGGCTGCTGTTCAGGTCATAGACCGTGTTGAGTAGGACATTGAGCTGCCCGGTGCCTTTGACAGGGGCGAGGTAGCGCGGTCGTTCACTGGCGAACGTGCATAGGCCGACCGCGTCGCCCTCGCGTAACGCGACGTAACTTAGTAACAGGCAAGCATTGAGCGCGTGTTCGAAATGCGCCAACTCACCGTCGTGGCTGCGCATGCGGCGGCCGCAGTCGAGCATGAAAATGATTTGTTGGTCGCGTTCGTCCTGATACTCCCGGGCAATCGGTGTGCGTTGTCGAGCGGTGGCTTTCCAGTCGATCTGGCGCAGGCTGTCGCCCTCGCGAAATTCGCGCAATTGATGGAATTCCAGGCCCAGCCCCCGGCGTTGTTGCTGGCGCACGCCGAGTTGATTCAGCCAGTTATCCACAGCCAATAGTTGACCGCCGTAGAGGCGGGCGAAGTCGGGGTAGACGCGGGTGTGATCGGTCAGATTCAGCAAGCGTTTGTCGGACCACAGGCCCAATGGGCCGGGGAAGTTGACTTCGCAGTGCTCGAAGCTGAAATGACCGCGTTTGAGCGGACGCAGGCGATAAGCAATAAAGTTTTGCTGGCCGGGTTGCAGTGCCATCGTCAATGGCAGGTTTTCGAAGCACAGGCCCGACGGCACGTGGTCGAACACTTGTATGTCAAGCGGTTGTGGGAAGTCGAGTTCGACCGTCAATCGCACTTCGCTCCAGCGACCCAGCGCCAAGCTGCCGGGTATCTGTCGTGTAACGCGTGGGGAGGGCCGTTGTTTGAGGCGGATGGCGTCGAGCAGGGCCAGGGCCAGCAGCGCCAGCAGCAAGCCCCAGTTGATCCGCGACACATACGCCGGCAACGCGACATCCAGAGCCTGCAACGCGCCCAGCACGATGCTAATGGCCAGCAGTACACCCAACCAGAGCATCAGCAGGCGGGTTGGTTTCACAAGCGCGGCGCCGGCACTTGGTCGAGCATCTGCTGGAGCACCTGATCGACATCCAGGCCCTCGATGTCCAGCTCCGGCGCAATGCGCACGCGATGGCGCAGCACAGCCAGGGCGCAACCCTTGATGTCATCCGGAATCACGAACTCACTGCCGCGCAGCAGCGCACGGGCCCGGGCACATCGCACCAATGCGATGGATGCGCGTGGGCCGGCACCGAGGATCAAACCGGGCCAGTTGCGGGTGGAGCGGGCCAGGCGCACGGCGTAATCGAGCACCTGATCGTCCAGTGTCAGGTCGCTGGCGATGCGTTGCAGGGCCAGTACATCCCTGGCCTGCAACAACGTGCGCATCGGCTGGACATCAAGCATGTCGGCGCGAGTCGAGCGGCTGACCTGACGCACCATGTCCAGCTCTTGCCCGGCGTCGGGGTAATCCATGCGCACCTTGAGCATGAAACGGTCCAGTTCAGCCTCCGGCAAGGGGTACGTGCCTTCCTGTTCGATCGGGTTTTGCGTGGCGAGCACCATGAACGGTTGCGCAATCGGCAATGGCTGGCCTTCGAGGGTGACTTGCCGTTCCTGCATGGCTTCGAGCAGCGCGGCCTGGGTTTTCGCCGGAGCACGATTGATCTCGTCCGCCAGCAGCAGGTTGGTGAACAATGGCCCCTTGCGCAGTTTGAATTTCTCGGTCTGCAAGTCATACACGGCATGCCCGGTGACGTCGCTGGGCATCAGGTCAGGGGTGAACTGGATGCGCGCGAACTCACCGCCGAAGCAGCGGGCGAGGGCGCGTACCAACAGGGTCTTGCCCAAACCCGGCACGCCTTCGAGCAACACGTGGCCGCCGGCGATCAGTGCCGTCAGGACGTCGTCGATCACGCTGTCCTGGCCAATCACTGCTTTTTGCAGTTCCTTGCGTACGGCCTGGGCCAGATGGCCGGCACGCTGACGCTGTTGAGCTGCGTGGCTCGGTGCGTCGGGCTCGATCGGTTGACTCATAGGGCGTTCCTCAAGGATTGCAGGTGGGCGACCTGACGGCTGAATTCAACGCTGGAAAGCCGTTGTTTCGGTCGCGGGCTCATGGCCTGGCTGATGGCGCGTGTGGGTTGGCCGGTCAGGCGCGCGAGCACCAGCCATTGTTCGGCAACGCCGAGTTGTTCAAAACCGGGATGGCGGCGCCGCACGCGCCGCAGGATGTCTTGCTGCAAGGCTTGCAGCAGGCCGGCCTGACCGTTGCGGCGCAACAGGAAGTCGGCACTGGCACGCAGGTGCTCCTGCAATTGCCGGCGCGCTTTCGGCGCCGGTTCCAGCAGTGGCCCCTGACGCACGCCAAAGTGCCAGAAACCCAGGCCGATCAAGGCGAATAGCGCGACCAGCGCTTGGGGGAAGTAACGCAGCAACAAGGTCAGCAGGCTGTCGTGACCGATGTTGAATATCAGGGTCACGCGGGTGTCGGCGGTCAGGTACCAGAGTAGCCAGGCGTTGTCGTATCGGTCGATGGCCGGGGTTTTCCACAGGTCGGCATCGGTGACCACGATGATCGAACCGAGCCCGTGGTCGAGTTGCATCATGTGGGTGGCCCTGGCGCTGTTGGCCCAGGCCAGGGCGAGGTTTTTCGGGTCTTCGAGATGGAACGCGGTATCGAAACCGGCATAGGCCGGGGCGTCCTCGTCCTCCAGATAGAGCTTGGTCAGTAGCGGGTACGGATCTTCACCGACACCCGGCGGTGGGTCCTTGAGGTCTTTGCTCAGGGACTGGTGCAGTTCCACCCGGTCGAGCAGAAGGTCATTGCTATGGCCGAGTTTTTCATCCCACAGCGACTCGGCGACGAACAGAAGCCGCCCGCCGGCCCGAGTCCAGTTCATCAGCTGGTCGATCTGCCGTGGGGTCATGTTGCCGCGTTCCCCGAGCAACAGCAGGCTGTGTTGACGCGGGTCGAGGCTGGGCAGGATATCGAGGCCGTTGGCGTGGCCGACGTTCAGGCCCTGCTTGTGCAGGAACAACTCCGCCGCCAGATAAGGGTTGGCATTGGCTTCGGGGGAGGGACCGTGGTCGATTTCGGTCTGGTAGGGGGTCGCCTTGAGGTACAGAGAAACGCACAGAGCAGCCAGCAACACGGCAACCAACGCACCGGCTATCGAGCCCCAGCGCCGACTCAACGGACAGCCTCCGGGCCGAACAGAACACGCCAACCGTTACACAGTTCCTGCTGCACCTGAGCGGGCGGCAGGCGATGCCCGTAGGCCATGTTTTGCCAGTGCCCGGTCAGGTTTTGGCTATAGGCCAGTAAGGCCGGCTGCTGCAGTAGCTCGACACGCTGAAGCACCTGGCCCTCGGTGTCGGCGGACTTGAGCGCGATGTTGAAGTCGTGCAACAGACGGCTGAGCAGGGCGCGATAAAGCAAGCCGAGCGCTTCGCGCGGGTGGGCCTGCCAGAGGCTTTCGGCGTGGGCGGCGATGTCGGCGGGCAGGGACTCGGGCTTGAGATCCAGGCCGAACGCCTGCTGCGGTAACGGTCCCGTGGCTTTGTTGACGGGGATCGGTCGGCGGCTGACGAACGCCTGCAACCAGTCGCGATAGCGCCAGATCAACAGGCCGATGGCGCCAATGACGATGCCCCACAGCACGATTTCAATCAGGGTCGCCAATGCCCCGAAGCCTTGCCCCTCAAACAGTTTCAGCAGGGCCTTCAACCATTGCGGCGTCTTGCCATCGTCCACGGCTTCAGCACTCGGTTGCTCTTCGCCAAAGCGGTAGCGTGTCACCGTTTCCCGGTTCTTGAAGGGCGGCTGGTCAAGGATCGACTTGATGCTGTCCCTGGAGGCCTGGCTGGTCAGGGGTTGGCTCAGTAGGCGCGGGCTGTCGGGTGAAATGGCCGGTTCGGCGGCCCACGCGCTGTGGGTGGTCGGCACTAGCATAATCGCGGCCATCAACAAAACTGCGCCTGCACTGACGAGGCGTTGGCGCATTCGGCGGAACACCAGTTCGATATCCCAGGCCTCCAGTACGGTGCGCCGGTTCAGGTAAAGACTGAAACCGCAGGCGACATAGATCGGTTCCCAGACCACCAGCACCAGTGCATAAAAGGCGTTGGTCAGGTGTTCCAGCCAACGCCAGTCCTGGGTGGCCGCCGAGATCAGCGACTGCCAGCTCCAGTCGAGCGCGACCTGTTGTGGCAGCAGCAGATAGAACAACACCATCAAGCCGATCCACAACGTGCCTTCCAGGTGTGCGCCGATGATCGTCAGCCAGCGTGCGGCGCCGGCTTCTCGCTGCAACAGCACCTGTAGGCGCTGTTGCCGTTGCTGCCCGTTGAGTCCTTCGAGTTGCACCACTGGCATCAGGAAACTGCGGGGCAAACTCAGGCGTCGCCAGGTCAGGCTGGCCAGTAATTGTGGTTTGAGCCGGCGTGGCCATTGGTGCAGCGCCTGCTTGAGCGTGGGCGTTTCACCGAACATGGCCTGGGACAGGATGTATAAGGGCAGGCGTTCGAACGCCGGCTTCAGCCACCAGAAAATGAACACGGCGAGTGAAGGCGAATCCCAGAGGATCCAACTGAGCAGCGCGAAAACCGGCAAGGTGACCAAGGCCCAACTGGTCATCAACAAACGTCGATGGCGTTGGCTCAGGAGCACCCCGAGGTCCATGGCTTCCCAGGTCGAACGCGGGCGAATCACCACCGTGGCGTCACTCAGGCGCATGGCGGCGACGTCCGGCGAACACGAGATAAACCACCACCAGCAGCCAGAGCGCAGCGCCGACCAGATATTTGGTCTGGTGCGAAGGGCCGGTCATTGACGACCAATAGGCTTCGATAAACGCCGCAATCAACAGAAACAGCATGACCCCGCAAATCAGCAGTACGCTCTTGCGCGCCGCCAATCGCAAGGCCTCGGCCCGTGGCAGGCGCCCCGGGGCGACCAAGGCCCAGCCCAGCTTCAGACCGGCGGCTCCGGCCAGGGCGATGGCGCTGAGTTCGAAAGCGCCATGGCCGATCACGAATGACCAAAAGGTTTGCCCGTAGCCGACGTAGGTCAGGTGCCCGGCCACCGCCCCGATCATCAGGCCGTTGAAAATCAGGAAAAACACAGTGCCCAATCCAAACAGCAAACCGCTGGCGAAGGTCTGAAAGGCAATGCCGATGTTGTGCATGATGTAGTAGCCGAACATCGCCCAGTCCTCACTGGCGGCTCGTTCCGCCGTGCGTCCGAGGTGACCGGCAACGGGGTCGTACATGCTTTGCATCTCGCTGACCTGCTCGGCGGGGATCAGGTTGTAGATCAGCTCCGGGTACAGGTAAACCAGCAGCGCGAAACCGGCCAGGCTGCCAAAGAACATCAGGCTGGCGGCGAGGACAAAACGCCACTGTTCGCGCACCAGTCGTGGAAAGTCAGCCAGGATGAACGCCAGCACATTGGCCCCCAAACGGCTGCGATGACGGTAAAGCTGTTGGTGTCCGCGCAGCACTTGTTGCTGCAAGGTGTCGATCAGAAAACTGCTGTAGCCACGCTCCTGTGCCAGTGCCAGATGTTGGCAAAGGCGTCGGTAGTCCTTCGGGAAACTGCCGGCGTCGGTGGCCTTGGCGTCCCGCTCCAACTGTTCGAGCAGGTGGGCGAAATGGTCCCATTCGGCCTTGTGCCGGCTTTCAAAAAGGCTTTGCTTCATGTCGGCCCCAACAAGCCGCGGGCGATGCCGTTGATCTCGGTCACCGCCTGCGGGGGCTGGACTTGCAAGGGTTGGGCGAGAATGGAAGCCAGTTCATTGACCCGCGCTTCGGAGAGTTCACCTTGGCGCTCGGCAAACCCGAGGATGGCCCGTTGCTCGGTGAGTGTCAGGACAAAGGCCGGGCGGCGGGGCCGGGCTTCAGGGAGCTGGGGGCGGGTGTGCGGTCGTTCGCGGTAGATCACCAGGGTCCCGGCGGCGATATCGCCGAGGCGCTTGAAGTGTGGATGTTGCAGGCAACTGATGGCCCCTAGGAAGTAACCGAAAGGCAGCAGGTCGACAACGCGCAGCAGGTTGCGCAGCAGTGACGCGGACCAGCCGACCGGAGTGCCATCGTCGTGCACCACCCGCAAGCCCATCCATTGCTTGCCCGGCGAGCGGCCGTGGTTCAGCACCTCGAACAGCACCATGTACCACCAGCTCACCACGAAAAGCAGGATCGAGCCGAGCCCGGCTCCCAGTTTGCCGAGCATCGCCAGCACAATGAACAGCACGCCCAGGACCAGGCCGCGTAAACCAAGATCGATGGAGAATGCCAGCGCACGGACCATCAACCCGGCCGGGCGCAGTGGCAGATCGACGCCCTCCGGCGTTTCGACCTGGTACCGCGTATCCAGCGGCGGTGACAGCGGTGCATTCCCTGGCAGTGCTGTGGTCTCGAGCATGGGCAACCTGACGATGTGGCCTGGATCGGGATTGTGTATCCATTCGATGCTAGCAGCCTATGCGGGGGGAAACGACATAACTATGTATTGCATGGTGAGTCGCGCAAGGTGCTTGAATGACAAGACTACTGGCCGGGGCGGGAGGTGAACGCCTAGACTTTGCCGATCTTCAGTTCAGGAATCGCCCGTGACCTCCATCTTCTGGTACGACTACGAAACCACTGGCATCAACCCCCGTTGCGATCGTCCGTTGCAAATGGCCGGCCTGCGCACTGACTTCGATCTCAATGAAATCGACGAGCCGGTCAATCTTTACTGCCAGCCCAGTGATGACATCCTGCCGCATCCGGCTGCCTGCACGATCACAGGGATCACCCCCGGGCAACTGCAGGCGCTAGGCTTGAGCGAAGCCGATTTCATGACCCGGGTGCATGCCCAACTCGCGGCGCCCGGTACCTGTGGCGCGGGGTATAACACCTTGCGTTTCGATGACGAGATGACCCGCTACAGCCTGTACCGAAACTTTTTCGACCCCTATGCGCGGGAGTGGCAGGGCGGCAACAGCCGCTGGGACCTGATCGATGTGGTGCGCGCCGCCTATGCCTTGCGCCCCGATGGCCTGGTCTGGCCGACCGATGACGAGGGGCGGGTCACGCTCAAGCTCGAATGCCTGACCGCTGCCAATGGCATCGATCATGGCAATGCCCACGAAGCGCTGTCGGACGTTCGCGCAACGATCGCCCTGGCGCGCCTGATACGGGAAAAACAACCGAAGTTGTACGACTGGCTGTTTCAACTGCGCAGCAAACAGAAAGTCATGGACCAGATTCGCCTGCTGCAACCGTTGGTACATGTTTCGGGGCGTTTCTCGGCCGCGCGCAACTATGTGGGGGTGGTGTTGCCGCTGGCCTGGCATCCACGCAACAAGAACGCCCTGATTGTCTGTGACCTGCACCTCGATCCCCAGGGCCTGCTCGACCTGGATGCCGAAAGTTTGCGCCAGCGCTTGTATACCCGCCGCGACGAACTGGCCGAAGGCGAGTTGCCGGTACCGTTGAAGCTGATTCACATCAACAAGTGCCCGGTAGTGGCACCGTTGTCGGTACTTCGCCAGGAAGATCAGCAGCGTCTGGGGCTGGATATGGCGCTGTATCAGCAGAGGGTGTCGCAGCTCAAAGACGCTCGGAAAGTTTGGCAGGATAAAATCCTGGCGATTTATGCCCGCGAAGACTTTTCCCGGAGCGAGGATCCTGAGCAGCAGTTATACGATGGCTTTATCGGTGATCGGGATCGGCGATTGTGTGAACAAGTCAGGACCGTTGACCCGATGCAATTGGCACAAGAACAGTGGCCTTTCGATGACGAACGTTTGCCTGAATTGCTGTTTCGATATCGCGCACGCAACTTTCCCGACACGTTGAGTTCCGAAGAGCAAGAACGCTGGCGAATATTCTGTCAGAAACGTTTGTCAGACCCTGAATGGGGTGCACCCAATACCCTTGAAAGTTTTGTAGAAGCCGCGGCCCAATTGAGCGTTAGTGCTACTGCGTTTCAGCAGGGGGTGCTCAGTGAGTGGCAGGATTATGTCCAGGGACTGCGCCAGCGTTTGCGTCTTTGAAATCGAACATGCCAGGGCTTAAATGCCGCGCATAAAAAAAACGCCAGCATTTGCTGGCGTTATTTTTTGTCACGGATCCATCTGCGACAAGCTCTGAGGCTTAGCCCAGCAGGGTAGCCCAGCCTTCCACCACGTCACCGCCCCACTTGGCTTTCCACTCTTTCAGAGTCTTGTGGTTGCCACCTTTGGTTTCGATGACTTCACCGTTGTGCGGGTTTTTGTATTGTTTAACTTTGCGAGCACGCTTGGTGCCGGTAGTTTTCACTGCACCGCCGCGTGGTGCCTTGGTTTTGGATTCTGGATCCAGCAGCGCGATGATGTCACGCAGGGACTTGGAGTATTCGCCCATCAGGGTGCGCAGTTTGCCTTCGAATTCCAGCTCGGTTTGCAGTTTGTCGTCTTGGGACAGGTTCTTCAAACGGGCTTGCAGCTCTTTGATAGCTTCTTCGGTGGCGCGATATTCGTTGATCAAGGACATGGTGACTACCTTATGTTGTACGCTGGATGGCAGGTGACAGTGCGGCAATAATAGTCACGGTGTTTCATCAAGTAAACATTTAAGGCAAGTTTATTTAATTTAATTGCCGGGGTTTTGGCGCGCAATGGTAGTGCAGTTATTAGTGTGGTCCCGGTCTGTCAGATATACATAAATTAACAATTGGCCGGTAGCGCAAGAGCATCTGTGCAAGCAGGCACTGCTGGTGTCCGCCCTGCCGCCCTGACCTTCCGGCAGGGTGAAACGTCAACAATACTGCAGTTTTGCTGCGCAATCGCTAGAATGACGGCCTTTGCGAAGTTCTGGAGTTTCCCCCTCATGCGCACTTTTCGTCTGGTGATTTCTTGCCCGGACCGTGTTGGCATCGTTGCCAAAGTCAGTAACTTTCTGGCATCACACAACGGCTGGATCACTGAAGCGAGCCATCACTCGGACAATCTCAGTGGCTGGTTCTTCATGCGTCACGAAATCCGTGCCGACTCCCTACCATTTGGTATCGAAGCGTTTCGTGAAGCCTTTGCCCCGATCGCCGAAGAGTTCTCGATGGACTGGCGCATCACCGATACCGAGCAAAAGAAGCGCGTGGTCCTGATGGCCAGCCGCGAGTCGCACTGCCTGGCCGACTTGCTGCACCGCTGGCACAGCGATGAACTGGACTGCGAAATTTCCTGTGTGATTTCCAACCATGATGACTTGCGCAGCATGGTGGAGTGGCACGGTATTCCGTACTACCACGTCCCGGTCAATCCGCAGGACAAGGAGCCAGCCTTCGCCGAGGTTTCGCGCCTGGTCAAACAGCACGACGCCGAAGTGGTGGTGCTTGCCCGCTACATGCAGATCCTGCCGCCCGAGTTGTGCAGCGAATACGCGCACAAGGTCATCAACATTCACCACAGCTTCCTGCCGTCGTTCGTCGGTGCCAAGCCGTACCACCAGGCCTCCCTGCGTGGCGTTAAGCTGATTGGCGCGACTTGCCACTATGTGACCGAAGAGCTGGATGCCGGCCCGATCATCGAGCAGGACGTGGTGCGCGTCAGCCACAGCGACAGCATCGAAGACATGGTGCGTTTCGGCCGTGATGTCGAGAAAATGGTGCTGGCCCGTGGCTTGCGTTATCACCTGGAAGACCGCGTGCTGGTGCACGGCAACAAGACCGTCGTCTTCTGACAGACCTGCGGCACAGTTGAAATTCGAAGGGCCTGGGCGTTCAATCGCTTCAGGCCCTTCGCCGTTTCTGCACCGAGGACATGACCATGGCCGATCCACTGGACAAAGCCACCGCCAAGGCTCCCGCCACGCTGGGCGAGGGTTGCCTGAGCCGCTACGACCCGGATGACATGGGGCCTGAAACCGGTACTGAGTTTCCTGACGCCGCGCAATTGTGGGAACAGTTGCAGCAAGAGCCCGAGGACAAACCTGAGCCTGCCTGAGTTTCATCAACCTCATCAGCAGCGACCGACGAGCAACAGCAGTCCGCGAGTCATGCGGCACGGCTCATACGGTCGTTTTGCAGCGCCAGCCAGTGGGCCTTGGTCATTGGCACTCGTCCGTTGTCGAGCAGGCGCTCAAGGGTTTGCAGCCAGTATCGGCGTGAGAGCTCATGGCGCATGTCCACCGGGTGCAGGCCCAGGCGAATCACCGGGGCGTGCTGCCAGCGCTGTTCCCGCCAGTCGCTGACGAGCTTCGATACGCCCCGGCGCAAGGCACTGCGCGCGCTCCAGACCAGCCCCGGCGCCTCGATCGCGATGAAATCCGGTAGCCGGTACAAATGTCGCGAGTCGCTGGTGTAACTCAACGGCAATTGGCGCAGTGCCTGGCGAGTGCCTTGGCTCATCAGCCAGGCCGGGGCGACGAACCCCTCCAGCGGCCAGTCATGCCGGTGGAACATCTCGATACCCGAACGCAGGCGGGCGAGGGCGGTTTCTTGCGACAAACAGTAAAACTCGCCTTCGTGGGTGTAGACCCGACGTATGAACCAGTCGCGAGGATTGCGGGTCATCGGCCCGTCGTCGCAATGGAAATAGCCATGCAGTGCCAGTTCGTCGCCCAAGGCGACCCTGGCACTGAGCTGGCGGCAAAATTGCGGATGGGCGTCCAGATTGTTGTGTTTGTGCAAATCCGGGATCACCAGCCAGGTGATCGGCACGCTACCCAAGGCGTCGACGGCTTTGACGAACGGCTGGTAATCGGCCCAGGTGGGTGGTGCCACGTCGTGCAGTACCAGAAGTAAAGCGGGACTGTTCATGGTCTCAACCATTGGCTGTCAGCGGCCATTGGCTGCCGAGCACGGCGTGATAGTGCTGCAGCAGGCTGTTGACCACCGTATCCCAGGCGTAATGCCTTTCGACATGTAATCGCGCTTGTCGGCCCAGCGCTACGCTGCCCGAACCGAACAGCTCTCGAACGGCAGTGGCCATTGCGGCGGGGTTGTTCGGTGCGCAGAGCACGCCACAGTCATTGGTGACGATTTCCTCGAAGGCCCCGGCCGCCACGGCCACCACCGGTATACCGCTGGCCATGGCTTCGAGTAACACCAGGCCGAAGGTTTCCTGATCGCCAGCGTGGAGCAATGCGTCGGCGCTGGCCATCAGGCGGGCAACTTGTACGGCCGGGCAGAATTCGTCGATCACTGTCACGTTGGACGGCACGGCCGTGGGCATCGACGAGCCAACCAGCAGCAGGTGATAGCGTCGGCCCAGGCGTTTCATGCAGTCGAGCAACACCGGCAGGTTTTTTTCCTTGGAACCGCGCCCGGCGAAGATCAAGAGGCGGGCGTTTTCGTCCAGGCCCAGTTCGGCCCGCAGCCCGGGGTCTCTGGCATCGGGATTGAAAGTTTGCAGGTCGACGCCCAACGGCTGCACGAAGACATTCCTGACCCCAAGTCCGGTAAGTTTGTCGGCCATGATCCGACTGGGCGCCAGGACCCGGTCGAAGTTGCCATAGAGCTTGCTGACATAGGCCTCGACATTGTTGGTCACCCAATGGCCCATGCGGTTGCTGACCAGTAGCGGCAGGTCCGAGTGATAAAAGCCGATGACCGGTACATCGAGTTGCCGCCGTGCATCCAGCGCCGCCCAGGCGGTGAGATAGGGGTCGCCGACTTCGATCAGATCGGGTTGCAAGTCTTTCAGGACATTGCGCCAGGGCGCCAGACGCAGAGGAAAGCGATAGCCCTTGCCGAAGGGCAGGGCAGGGGCGGGAACAGTGAAGATGCCATCCTGCTCGCTCAAGGACGATCCGGGGATCAGCAAACTATGGCGAATGCCCGGCTTGATGCCCAGGCGACGGTGCTTCGCATCCAGATAAGTGCGCACGCCACCGCTGGCAGGGGCGTAGAACATGGTGATGTCCGCGATATGCACGATGAACGATCCTCCGGTCCCGGTACTCCTTTGGTTGACCTATATGAAGGATAGATGTTCGGTTGGGGGTTGTGCGGG